>NZ_MLYQ01000027.1:0-137986 GCF_001866725.1 Bacillus sp. MUM 13 | reverse complement strand
ACTTTTAGGGGTCACTACATCACATCAGCTGTGATCATCTCTTTTTTATTTTCTGGCCGTTAATGTATGAAGAAGATTGTTTGATGATTGTATTTCCACACCCCGGTAATAATACTTGACAATAGATTTATAATCTTTGCCCTGCTCTGCCATGCCATTTGCTCCATATTGGCTCATCCCCACTCCATGGCCAAATCCCTTTGTGGTAATGACAATGTCGCTGCCTTTTCGGACCCATTCAAAATCTGAAGATTTCAGATCGAGGGTCTCCCGGATCTGCTTTCCTGTCAATTTTTTATTTCCGAAGTCAACGGTTCCGACCCTCTTTCCAGGAGTCCGTTTAGTAACTGTGCCTATTGCATTCCCGGAAGACAAATGGATGCCGAGCTTCCGTTCGAATTCGGATACTGGAATGGTCTTTTTATAATAAAACTTAGGAGATGACTTATCCCATGGGCTTGATACACTTTTTAAATAAGGGATAGAACTGGACCAGTAATCCTCTGAGTTTTCTGTATAGCCATTACTTGTTGAAAAAAACAGTGCCTGTATGGGCTTGCCGTTGTAGGTCAGGATCTGCCCGCTTGTTGCTGCAACTGCCTTTGTTATTTTACTCAATTTATCTTTGTACTGGGAGCCCCATTCTTTTTTTAATTCTTCGTCATTTCTGAACACCTGATGTTTTATTGTATCTGAAACATCAGCGCCGTCCGGCAAGCCAGCTTTATCATGAGTCATCAGCTGATTTACGATATACGTTCTGGCTGTCAGTGCCTGGGCCTTAAGCGCTTCTATTTTAAAATCGGCTGGCATTTCAGCTGCCACTACGCCTGCAACATAGGATTCGAGCGGAAATTTCTGAATTTGCCTGGATTGTGCCCGGTATACGGAAACCTCTATAGCAGGTTCTGAAATGGCGTTCACCTTCTTTCCTTCATGCCTGACTTGCCCGTCTACATGCTGTGATAACCTGCCATTTTCCTCCTTAATGGAGAAAGGCAGTACAAGGAGTGCTGGAACCATGATTAGTACAAATGCAGCTGCAATAAAAAGTGCGATGAACGGTTTAATGGCTTTCAAGATTGGCGGTCCTCCCTATGCATTTTCTGCTCTATAGAATCTCGTGCTCTGGCAGGTATTCTATAAAAATGTATGGGATTGGACAAGCATTTATGACAGCCTTTCGATGATTCCTGCAGGTTTATAAAACCTCCTGCTTGAAAGCAAAAGGGCCAGTTCCCGTTTCAGCAGTCATACTGAAACGGGAACTGGCCCCATGCAATCCTATGCGGATTATTTCTGATTAAGCGTTCAAATCAGCGGCGATTGTTTCGCTGCCTGTTTCCGTTTCGTCTTGAACACGTTCGATGTCTGCACCAAGAGATGCAAGCTTGCCGTGGAAATTAACATATCCGCGGTCCAGATGCTTAAGCTCTGTCACACGAGTGATTCCTTCAGCGACAAGGCCAGTCAGGATTAAAGATGCAGCTGCACGCAAATCAGTGGAAGCCACTTCAGCACCCTGCAGATCAGACGGTCCATTAATGATAACAGAACGCCCTTCAATCTTAACGTCAGCATTCATGCGGCGGAATTCCTCAACATGCATAAAACGGTTCTCAAATACCGTTTCTGTAATCATGCTTGTTCCTTCAGCGCGAAGCAATAATGCCATCATCTGTGATTGCATATCTGTCGGGAATCCTGGATGCGGCATTGTTTTGATATCAACAGCCTTAAGCTTTTCTGGCCCGATAACACGAAGCCCTTCGCCTACATCTTCAATAGAAACTCCCATTTCTTCCAATTTCGCAATCAAAGAAGTCATGTGCTCAGGCATTGCCCCCTGCACGACAACATCTCCGCCTGTTAGAGCCGCAGCAACCATAAATGTTCCAGCTTCAATGCGGTCTGGAATAATGTTATGCTCAGCACCGTATAATTTATCTACACCTTCAATTTTAAGGGTTCCTGTACCTGCACCCTTAACTTTTGCTCCCATTGCATTCAGGAAGTTTGCAAGGTCTACAATTTCAGGTTCTTTTGCTACATTTTCAAGAATGGTTGTTCCTTCAGCAAGAGTAGCGGCCATCATGATATTTTCAGTAGCGCCAACACTCGGGAAGTCCAGGTATACACGTGCACCTTTTAATCTTCCGTTTACCTCAGCTTCGATAAAGCCATTTCCGACTTTAACACTTGCTCCCATTGCTTCAAAGCCTTTTAAATGCTGATCGATGGGGCGTGATCCAATTGCACATCCTCCGGGCAAAGCAACGCGGGCACGGCCGTTCCTTGCTAATAATGAACCCATTACAAGCACGGAAGCCCGCATTTTGCGCACATATTCAAATGGTGCTTCATCCAATAACTCTCTAGATGCATCTACAGTGATTTCATTATTTTGAAAGGCAACCTCTGCATTCAAGTTGCGCAATACTTCATTTATTGTATATACATCGGAGAGTGTGGGAACGTCTTTAATGATACTTTTCCCATCACTTGCTAATAATGTTGCAGCGATAACTGGCAATACGGCGTTTTTTGCGCCTTCTACTTTAACTGTCCCGCTTAGCCTAGTTCCGCCGCGGACGATGATTTTTTCCAAAAGTATTCCCCTCCGCGTCCAATTTCTCTATATTAATATTCAAACGTGATGATGGGTGTGCCAACTGTAAAGCTGGTTTTTCCGCCCAATCCTTCTGTTCTTAAAGCAAGCTGCAAATTCATATGTTCACTAGTCAATGATTGCTTGAACACATTTGTGTGTCCAGTTACAGAAATAAAATTTTGCTCTTTTACATGTTCAATTTCCTTTGCTTGAAATAAGTCTAATAATCTTGTGATTTCTAAGGGTAAAACCTTATCAATAGTATCACTGAAATGACCCTTTACACAAGAGAATATTGAAGGATTTCCTCGAAAAATGTCATGAATCCTTTTTTGAAATGGTGTTTTCAAAAAAGATGCATAATCCTTTTTCCAGACGGAGCCCTTCACCTCATATATTATATACGTAACCTGATTTGTTTTTCCGTGGGTAGTCATGAGATTAATAGACTCTACTAGACCGTTTTCGACATGTTCAAAAGTTGCTGAAGCCTTCCAGCTCTGTTTGTCTCCTTCTTTTTTCCATTGAAAATCAGGAGAGATTTTCTTTAATTTTTCTACTTCATAATTAAATTCAGATTCAGTCGCAATCCCCTTCATTCTTTCTCTGGCATAAACAGACCAATCCTCGATATGCATGCTCTTTTCCTGCTGTAAAAGTCCGGTCATTTTGACGATATCTGGTTCCGCTTTTGTGCTAATCGTACTATTCCCAAACAAAAACATAATCAAACCCAGAACACCTATGTATGGCAACAATTTTTTAAATTGATATTTCATGGCATTAGCCCCTCTCTTTATTTCTATGTTTTCCATAAAGAGAGTGTGCACATACTAAGTTTTTCTCGTCAGTTATCGACACATGCAATAGACAAACTATACATCGCTTTTACGGTTGTTACAACCTTCACAAGAAGAAACATTAAACAGAACTGCATATAATAGTCCTTATCCCTGATGAAACATGAAAGGAAGCTGATTTGAAAATACGAGATAATCCAGGAAAAACTTGCTTACGGCTGATCCTATTGCAATGGTCAGCAATATGTACAGGACCCTGGCCTTCAAAACTGAATTCGATCTTAATAGCTTATCAAAGTTCAGCGCCTGAAGCGCCCACCAAGTTATGGCAATAAAAAAAAGATGCACCACAATACCCGTTAAGGCCTGCTGTCCAATATCTGTAAACATAAATACCTCCTATAATACACTCATAACCATTTTAGCATAGATCACAATTAAATTTGGAATTAAAAAGGAAGAATGCATCTAAAGTATCAATCAATTATTCTTAATTTAGACACAATTTGTACAAAAATCCTCCGGAAAAGGATTCCCTTCTGAGGCACAAAAAAAGAACCTTATTTTCAAGGTTCCTTTGTGGCGTCATAAGGATTTTGAAGCAGCCATGTTACATCCGCTTCTATTCCATCCAGCTTTCTAGTGAACTCCTCCACTAGTCCACAGGGTTAACTCCTTTTAAACTATCCCGCGCTCCTTCATTTCAGCAGATTTATAGCAAGATTAGGAGCCACACCAAACAATATTGTCCCAGTCACGCAGAGTACGAGTACCACGATAATTCCTGCGGGAACCTTAGGCACCGGGTTTTTGTGCACTGGCCTGAAGAACATTTGGGTCATGATGCCAAAATAGTAGATATAAGAAACGATGGTGCCTCCAATTAAGATGGAAGCCAGTACATAATGTGCAGGCTGATCGGAGAAAGCGCCCATGAAGATATACACCTTTCCGATGAAACCGGCCGTACCGGGGATTCCGGCCAGAGAAAGAATGAAAACAGCCATGGTACAAGCGAGCCAGGGAGAACGCTTATATAACCCGGCTAGAGAGGAAATGTCTTCTGATCCAGTATGGACGGTTATTATCTGAATGACTGCAAAGGCGCCCATATTCATCAGCAAGTAAGCTAGCAGATAAAACCATGTTGCATCATAGAAGAATGGCTGTGCACCTATCGAGACAATTGAAACAAGCAGATATCCTGCATGGGCGATGCTTGAATATCCAAATAAGCGTTTGATGTTCCGCTGCCTTAGTGCTGTTACATTTCCGATAATAATCGACAGTGCCGCGAGCAGTGATAGATACACATTGTTTTTCTCCAGAAAAGTCTGGGCACCAAGCTCGTCTCCGGGGGCATGAAAAAATAGTGTCCAAATAAGTCTTATTAAAATGACAAAGCCTGCTGTTTTTGAAATGGTGCTTAAAAAGGCTGTGACAGGTGCCGCCGATCCTTCATACACATCCGGAGCCCACATGTGAAAAGGCGCGGAAGCCAGTTTAAAAGACAGGCCGCCAACAATCATAAAAAAGGCAAGCCCAATTAAATATAGAAATTGGCTGTTTGCCAGATTCGCCATATGCGAGCCCATCTTTATTAGATTAGTTGTACCCGTCAAGCCATATAAATAGCTCATTCCAAACAGGGTAATGGCTGTAGCAATGCTGCCGCTGATAATATACTTCATGGCTGCCTCATTAGATGGCAAGTGTTTTTTCCTCATCCCTGCAAGGATATAGGAAGAAACCGACAACAGTTCAAGCCCTGTAAACAGGGTGATTAAATCGCCGCTTGACGCCATCATCATTGCCCCGAGAAGCCCTGTTAAAAAAAGATAATAAAATTCTCCCCGATATTCCTTCATTCCTTCCTTGGGATGATAGCTTTCTGCTAAAAGCATGACCATGGCGCCACCGCTTAGCAATAAAAGCTTAAATGCTTTCGAGAAGGAATCCAGCCGGAACGTATCATACAGAATGCCCGCTTCTTTTTCATCCATCAAACCAATAAGCGAAAGCAGCGACAGGAGAATTCCGGCAATCCCAATCCACGCAAGCGGCCTCCTGCTTAAACGTCCAGGCAAAAATAAATCGAGCAGGGAGAGAATGACAGCAGCAGCAAGAATGATAAATTCCGGAAGCATGAGCCTCCAGTCATACGAAAGCATTGTGTGCATATCCATTTCCCCTCAGCTCCCTATCCCTAACAAAATTGTATCCAGTGCCGTTTGCAATGGACCGCTTAATACCGCCGGATACACACCGATCAAGACAATCAGTCCGAGCAGTATGATTACAGGCGTCATTTCAATACCCTTTATGTCTTCTGAGGATGGCAGGATTCCGGATTCATTTTTACCGAACGTAATGTGCAGAACAGCCCGTAAAATATAAACGGCAGTTAAGATGATCCCAAGGGCTCCTGCCGATGCAAGCACCGGATATACCTTAAATATCCCCAGAAAAGCCGTAAATTCGCTAATGAAGCCGGACATGCCTGGAAGTCCGAGCGAAGCCATGCCGCCTGCAAGCAATAAGCCGGATATCCGCGGCATTTTCTTACCCAGCCCGCTAAGTTCAATCAGGGACGGGGAAGAGCTCCTCATATGCATAACACCCACCAGGAAAAATAACAGTGCAGCGATCAATCCGTGTGAAACAACCTGGAAAATAGCGCCTTGAATCCCCGCTTCATTCAAAGCAGCAAGTCCGATCAGTACAATTCCCATATGAGAAACGGATGAATATGCCAGCACCTTTTTAAAATCTGACTGTATCAAAGCTAAAAAGGCACCGTAAAGAATATTGATCACACCCAGTATCCCTATTAGATACGCCCACTTTTCAAATTGTTCCGGGAAGATTCCCATTCCAAACCGGATCAGTCCATAGGCGCCTATTTTCAGCAGCACTCCGGCATGAAGCATCACAACCGAAGGCGGCGCCTGGACGTGGACCTTAACCATCCAGCCGTGTAAAGGAAATATCGGCAATTTAATGCCGAATGCAATCAGCAGCGCAAAAAATAAGCCATTCTTCAAAGCTTGAGATATCGGCATATAGGGTGCTTCACTGCCGGCTGTCATCACACTTTTTAAGTACTCAATATTTGTAGTGCCTGTTTTGGCAAATAAAATCATGATAACAATCAGCAGAATGGCTGAACCGATTCCGTTATAAATCAAGAAGCTGTACGCAGCTTTTTCTTTATGAAGAAATCCCCACTTTCCAATCAGGAAGAACATCGGAATCAGTGTGATTTCAAAGAAGATAAAAAACAGAACCAGATTTTGAGCTGTAAAGACACCGAGCATCCCTATCTCTAACAGCAGAAAGAGAAGGAAGTATCCTTTCCATTCGCTTTTAATAGAAAGAGAGGCTATTGCACCCATTGTACAAAGTACTGCCGTCAAAAGCAGCATGACAAGGGACAGGCCATCTACTGCCAGCTCATAATGTACAGCAAAAAAATCAGGTCCATACTGCTTCAGATTCCCAAATTTCAGCCAGTCCGTATCTATGGAAAACCTGGATAGGTCTGTACCCCAGCGATATTGTAAGTACAAATAACATGCCAAAACAAGAGCTGGAATGGTACCAAAAACCCCAATCCATTTAATCATTCGTTCCTCATCAGCCGGCCAGAGAAGCAGCAGCACAATGCCAAGTAAGGGTGAAAATATAAGGATGGTCAGGAAAAGAACACTCATAGAATATAGCCTCCCGTCAAAGCGTAAATCACCATGATGGCGGCTATACAAAAGAAGGCAATGGTGCCGTATAGCTGAACATGGCCCGTTTGAAGCTTAGAGCCGCTTTTCCCCAGACTATGCACGGCACCTGCCACGCCTCCGGCAAGCCCTCCCAGGATGAAACGCTCAAATCCCGAAAGGAATAAACTGATTCCTTTTACCGCCATGCCGATGGAAAAGAAATAGATTTCATCGATAAAAAATTTATTGAATAACGTCTGGAAAATAGGCGAGTCCGCATTCATCAGCCAGTTTCTCGAAATCGAGCGGTTTCCGTAAATCAGGTATGCAAGCAAAATTCCGCACAGGGAAACAGCGGCTCCTGCAATCATGATCCAGCTTGGAGCTTCTATATGACCCGGGCCAGGCAGGGAAGTATTCCCTTTGACCAGCCAGTCTCCAAGAAATGAACCAAACCAGGGGGTATTCACATATCCGCTCCCCACAGCCAGGATTCCAAGAATCATCATCGGCCCTGTCATGCTGGCCGGAGATTCCTGAATGCTTTCACGTTCACTTCTCGCAGAGCCTGCAAACACCCTAAAAAACAGCCGAAACATGTAAAAGGATGTTAAAAAGGCAGTAACCAGGGCCAGCCAAAATAGTACATCATGTCCGCCTGCCCAGGCTGAGGCAAGGATTTCGTCTTTACTGAAAAATCCCGAGAAAAGCGGTACACCAGATATGGAGAGTGTGCCAATCAGGAACAGCGGCCCTGTCAGCTTCATCTTTCTCCATAAGCCTCCCATTTTCTCGATATCCTGAGTATGTACAGCGTGTATGACGCTTCCGGCAGCAAGGAACAGAAGTGCTTTAAAGAAGGCATGCGTCATTAAATGAAAGATGCCTGCCGTGTAGCCAGACGTTCCAAGGGCAAGCATCATGTAGCCCAGCTGCGATATCGTCGAGTAAGCGAGGATACGTTTGATATCCTTTTGGACAAGCGCAATGGATGCTGCAAAAATAGCGGTAAATCCTCCAGTAACAGCAACCGCCGACATCGCTGTTTCGCTGCCCGAGAAAAATGGAAACATTGTCGCGACCAGGTACACGCCAGCCGCTACCATGGTGGCGGCGTGTATCAGTGCCGATACCGGTGTCGGTCCCTCCATCGCATCAGGGAGCCAGCTATGCAGCGGAAACTGGCCTGATTTCCCAACCGCTCCAATGAAAATCAAAATGGAAATAATAGTTACCATTCCGGAAGAAATGCCGCCAGTCTGGACTGCGTCAAAAATTACATCGAAGCTGAAGCTGTGTGTTTGCCAGAATAATAGAAGAATCCCGATTAACAAGCCCACATCCCCGATTCTTGTCATGATGAAAGCCTTTTTTGCTGCCTGCTTTGCTTCTTCTTTTTGAAAATAAAAACCGATTAAAAGAAAGGACCCAAGCCCGACAAGCTCCCAAAACATATAGAGCTGAAGCAGATTGGGCGAAATGACCAGCCCGAGCATGGCAAATGTAAACAGTCCCAGGTAAGAGTAGAACACAGAAAAACGCTGGTCCCCGTTCATGTATCCTTTTGAATAGACCTGCACAAGCAAACTGACCAGGGACACAATCACCAGCATTAAGGCATTCAGCTGATTCACGGTAAACCCGGTGTCTATTGTAATTTCCCCAATCGCCAGCCATTCTGCTGACGCCTTGTATGATGGCGAGTGAAACCGGTCAAACAGCACCAGAAGTGAAAGGATTAAGGAAAAAAGAGTTAAAAAGATACCGATATATGCCGCTTTTCCCTTCATAACGTTTCCGAATAGGAGAAGAAACACAAAAGAGACTAGGGGGAACAGCGGGATCAGCCATGCAAATTCCATCATCGTATCAAATCTCCTTCTCTGCATGCCAGCATCTTTTAAGCATGCTGTGAGCTTCAATTCTGTAAAAAATCAGTGCTTCATCGAGCTGTTATCTTCCATATTCACAGATTGGCGATTCCTGTAAAGAGCCATCAAAATGGCAAGGCCGACAGCTGCTTCAGCGGCAGCAACCGTGATTGTAAACAATGAAAATACCTGTCCTGTTATGGACGGAGTGACACCTAATTTACTGAATGCCACCAGATTGATATTTACTGCATTCATCATCAACTCGATTGAGATTAGGACAATGACGGTATTTCTCTTCGTCAGAGCCCCGTATAGTCCAATACAAAATAGGGCCAATGCCAGCGCCAGATAAGCAGAAAGCGGTACAGAGGTCATGACTTGGCATCCTCCTTTTCTTCCTCATCTTTTCTTGCAAGTACGATTGCTCCAACCAATGCGACCAGCAAAAGGACAGAGGTTATTTCAAAAGGTATGACATTTTTTGAATATAGGGCTTTTCCGATTTGTTCTGTATTTGAAATATGAAGCGTATTTGGCTGTGCCGGAATTTCCAGACGGTAGATGCCCATATACACAGCAAAAGCAAATCCGGCAAGCGAGAAAAGAAGAAGAATTTTGCGCCCCTTGCCCATTCGCTGGACTTCGGCATCATTATGGCGGGTCAGCATAATGCCGAACAGCATGATGATTGTCACCGCCCCTGAATAAATCAGAATTTGGACCGAGGCAACAAATTCCGCTGAAAGCAGGATATAAATACCTGCTATGCTGATAAAGGAAAAAACCAGGGCCGCCACCATATGAACCACTTTTGTCAGATTGATTAGAAAAACCCCCCCGCCGACAGCGATGATGGCAAGCACAATGAATGCAGCAAGCTCTCCTGAAAGACTCATGCCTTATTCACCTGCCGGATATTTTCATCATTTTCATCAAGCCACTCCAGATTCTTAAAAAGATCATCCCGGCTATATGCAGCCAGTTCAAAATTATTGGTCATGACGATTGCTTCTGTCGGGCAGACTTCTGTACATAAATCGCATAAAATGCAGATCTCGAAATTGATATCATAGGTATCGATGATCTTGCCTTTCTTATTTGGATCAGGGTGTTTCTTGCCTGTTAATTGGATGCAGTCTGTCGGACAAATCGTGACGCACTGATTACAGACAATGCACTTTTCCGGATAAAACTTTTGTATGCCGCGAAAACGGTCAGGCAGCGGCAGCGGTTCATTAGGGTAATCATACGTCACCTTTTTCCGGGTCAGGTTTTGAAGAGTGTATTTCAGTCCTTTGGCTAATCCAATCATCTATCGTCCCTCGCTTCCTATGGCTATTTTTTCATCCCCTCGGCGGGATCATATCCTGCTTGGAGGTTTTACTTTATAGCAGTTTATATAACTCCTTGGCCAGAGCTGTCAGGAATATGTTTGCCAGCGCAATCGGCAGCAGAACTTTCCATCCAAACTCCATCAGCTGATCTGCACGAAGGCGGGGGAAAGTGACCCGGATCCAAATTAACAGATAGATGACTGCACTGAATTTCAACCCGAACCATATCACTCCCGGAATGAAATGGAGGAACGGAAGTGCATGCCATCCGCCGAGAAATAAAACCGTCGTCAATGCTGCCATGGCAAACATATACACATATTCAGAAAGCATGAAAAACGCCCAGCGGAACCCTGAATATTCAACATGATAGCCTGCCACAAGCTCTGATTCAGCTTCAGGCAGGTCGAATGGAACCCGGTTCAGTTCAGCAACAGCACAAATCATGAAGATAATGAAGGCAATCGGCTGTTTAATGATGTACCATAGCCCAGCCTGGGCATGGACGATATCATTCAGGTTTAGGCTCCCGGCAAGCATGATGACACCCACAAGAGACATCACCAGCGGAATTTCATAGGAAATCATTTGGGCTGCTGCACGCATGCCGCCAATCAGGGCATATTTATTGTTTGAAGCCCAGCCGGCCGAGACCACTCCGACTGTGGTAATTCCTGATAGCGCGACATAATATAGCAGGCCAACTCCCATATCGGCAAACTGCAGCCGGCTGGTGAACGGGATTGCGGCTATCACCATAAAGGAAGGGGCAAAGGCGATGACTGGCGCCAGAATAAACAGAGGCCGGTCTGCAAGCTTGGGTATGGTATCTTCCTTGATCAATAGTTTGAGGACATCAGCAGCCGTCTGCAGGAGCCCCCATCTTCCGCCTACCTGATTAGGTCCGATGCGCATCTGCATAAGCCCCATTATTTTTCGCTCGGACAGAATGGCATAGGTGACAAATCCGAGAACAACAAACAGAAAAATGAGGGCCAGCAGAAAGAAGATTGCAAAATTCATGAGACTCGGCGCTTTTTGCAGCAGTTCATGGATCATCAGCCGTCCACCTCTCCAAGCACAATATCAATCGCGCCCAATATAGCGATCATGTTTGCCATATTTTCGCCCTTCAAAAGCTTTGGCAGCATCTGCAGATTATAAAAAGACGGCCGCCTGAACTTTAGGCGGTAAGGCTCCTTTTTTCCCTCGCTTGCAATATAGCAGCCAATCTCCCCCCTGGGTGATTCTATTCTTACAAACGCCTCTCCCTTTGGCGCTTTGATGATCTTTGGCACCTTGGCCAGTATAGGTCCGTCTTTTGGAAACTGTTCTGCGCATTGCTCTATGATTTTAAGGGACTCTTCTATTTCTTCCATCCTGCAATGATATCTGGACCATGCATCACCATCTTCTCTTACCGGAATGTCAAAATCAAAACGGTCATAAATGGAATACGGTTCATCTTTGCGCAGGTCCCACTTTACGCCGGTGCATCTTAAATTGGCTCCGCTCAAGGAATAATTGATGGCATCTTCCTTTGAATAAACACCAATCCCCTTCACCCTGTTCATGAAGATTTCATTGCCTGTCACAAGCTCATGGTACCCTTTCAGCTGTTTCCTCATATACGGGACAAAATCCCTGACCTTTTCAATCCAGCCTTCAGGGGCATCCCACTTTACACCGCCCACCCGCATATAATTAAAGGTGAGGCGTGCACCTGAGAGCTCATTAAGCATGTTCACAATCATTTCACGTTCACGGAAGGCATATAAAAACGGGCTGGTGGCACCGATATCAAGCAGATAGGTTCCCCACCATACTAAATGGCTTGCAATCCGCCCAAGCTCCATGGCAAGGACACGCAGGTATTCCGCCCTGTCTGGAATTTCGATGTTCATCATGGTCTCAACTGCATGGCATAATACATAGTTGTTCGTCATGGCGGCCAGGTAATCCATCCGGTCCGTATAGGGAATAATCTGTGTATATTGAAGGTCTTCAGCAATCTTCTCTGTCCCGCGGTGAAGATATCCGATAACCGGCGTTGCTTCTTTTATGGTTTCTCCCTCGATCTTTATCACGAGCCTGAAAACTCCATGTGTACTGGGGTGCTGGGGACCGACATTAAGCAGCATTTCTTCTGTCCGGATCATGCTACACCTCCACATCAAAAGGTTCATAGTCTTTTCTGAGCGGATGGCCGACCCAATCCTCTCCGAGTAAAATCCTCTTGAGGTCTGGATGCTGGTTAAATGTAATGCCCAGCAGATCATAGGCCTCACATTCCGGCCAATTCGCCCCCTGCCATAGCGGCACAAGCGAATCTGCAGCGGGATTTCCACGGTCAAGCTTTACCTTGAGGGCAACGGATCTCCTGTATTTAAAGGAATAAAGATGAACGTATATTTCCATGTGTGTTTCATAGTCTGTTCCATGCAGCTCCGATAAGTAATCAAAGCACATTGATTCATGGTTTTTCAGTAATTCGGCAACTTGAAAATATGTATGGCGGGCAGCTATCAATGTAGGTACTTCTTTCGATAGCTGATTAATATAGGAATCTTCCAAAGCATGTTCGCCTAGCTGGCTTTCGATCGTGCTTACATATTCCTTAAGAAGGGGCAAATTTCTTGATGGCTTTTCTATTTCTGGGGCTGTTTCATTGGATGTGCGTTCTTTTTCTTTCAGCTTTGCTTTTGCCGCTGCTGCCGCCTTTGCCTTTGCTGCAGCTATTGCTTTTGTTTTTTCGGTATCATTTCCGGCTGTTTCACTTCTTGTTTGTTTGGCTAGTGCTGCCGCTTTCGCCTTTGCTGCTGCAGCAGCTTTTGCTTTAGCGGCTGCAAGGGCCTTTTGTTTGATAGCCTCATCTCCGTCTCCGCTGTTCTGCACAGCTTCCTTCTCCTGCCTCTTGGCTATGGCGGCTGCTTTTGCTGCAGCGGCTGCTTCTGCCTTCTTCTTTGCTTTGTCCTCCTCCGGCGCTGCAGCATCTGATGCTTGCTCTCTTTCCTTCCTTTTAGCCAGGGCGGCTGCTTTTGCTGCAGCGGCTGCTTCTGCCTTCTTCTTCGCTTTGTCCTCCTCTGGCACGGGGGCATCTGTTGCTTGTTCTCTTTCCTTCCTCTTGGCCAGGGCGGCTGCTTTTGCTGCAGCGGCTGCTTCTGCTTTCTTCTTCGCTTTGTCCTCCTCTGGCACGGGGGCATCTGTTGCTTGTTCTCTTTCCTTCCTCTTAGCCAGGGCGGCTGCTTTTGCTGCAGCTGCTGCTTCTGCTTTCTTCTTCGCTTTGTCCTCCTCTGGCACGGGGGCATCTGTTGCTTGTTCTCTTTCCTTCCTCTTAGCCAGGGCGGCTGCTTTTGCTGCAGCTGCTGCTTCTTTTTTTATTTGTTCGGGACTTTTATCTTCGCTCATTTAAATCACCTTCTTCCCGGTTTTTGCCTCATAGCGGATTTTCTCTTTCAGCTTGTTGATTCCATATATGAGTGCGGCCGGATTAGGCGGGCAGCCTGGGATGTATACATCGACCGGGACAATTTGATCAACGCCTTTTACCACGGAATAAGAGCGGACATATGGGCCTCCTGCAGTGGCACAGGACCCCATGCTGATGACCCATTTAGGTTCAGGCATCTGGTCATATAACCGCCTTAAGATGGGGGCCATTTTCTTTGTGACAGTCCCGGAAACGATCATCACATCAGACTGTCTTGGGGAGGTGCGAAAAAAAGAGCCAAACCGGTCAAGATCATAATGAGAAGAACCTACACCCATCATTTCAATCGCACAGCAGGCAAGTCCAAATGTCATTGGCCATAAAGAATTGCTCCTGGCCCAGGCCTTTACTTGCTCCAGCGTGGATAAAAACACGCTTCTTTTCAATTCATTCATCTCTTCTTGTGAAATACCCTCAGCATTTAAGTCCATTTCAGCACCTTCTTTTTCCAGGCATAAATTAAACCAATGGCTAACATGGCCGTAAAGATAAACATTTCAATAAGAGCAAATATTCCAAGCTTATTATATGCAACAGCCCATGGGTAAAGAAAAACAGTTTCTGCATCGAAAATAACAAACATCAGGCCGAATATATAATACCTGACATTAAATTGTACCCTGGAATCATGAAACGGCTCCATTCCGCTTTCATATGTCGTATTTTTAATTTTATTAGGCTTATTGGGCCGCAGCAGTTTTCCTAAAAACAGAGCGATGACAGGAAGTAAGATTCCTAAACATAAAAACGCGGTGACTATTAAATAGTTGTTTTGGTATATATGCAAATCTCCCATAGCTATCCCCCATGTTCAAAGTTAAGGCTGCGGGTGGCTGTCAACGAAGATGAAGTCTGCTCGCCTTTTTGGCCGTTCATTGACGATTAAACAAACTGAATGCCGGCTCTTTTCTGTCCAATTACAATATATGTTCCTTTCCAAGCCCATATGCGGTTTTAAAATGATTGATTATTCTATTATTTCTTATTATGTAAACGCTATCATTATAACATCGAAACGGTAATGTGTCGATTGTGTCTTCTAATCATTAAATTCTTTCTTAAGGCAGCATACAAACATTTTGTTGCTATAAAACAAGGTGGCTGATTTCCACTCCAGGATGCTCGCTCCAATCAACCGTACTTGACATAAAGAAAGCCTCACATAACAAATAACAAGCTTAAAGAAAAGAGCCTTAAATAAAGAAAATGGCTCTATTTAGATCAAAATATATAAGGATTACCCCTTTTTTAGTGTTATAATTTCCATAAAAATGGTAAATAGTATTAAATTCAGCCTGATTCGAGCCAAATCTCTGCCCATTCGAGCGAAATCCAGGCTGATTAGAGCCAAATTCCGGTTCATTAGAGCCAAACGGCATAAAGTGCTGTACTTAAGTCCCAGGCTTTCAAACAAAACACGATCAGAATTTAGATTAATGCAAAAGGCTCTTTTCTTAAAGATTGTTAAATAGTTCTCGAGGCAATTCCATTGTTATAGCTGGTTGATTGGAGCGGAAGGTGCGGAGACTCCTGCGGGATCAGCGTGACAGGTGAGACCCCGCAGACGCAAGTCGAGGAGGCTCAGCGCACGCCCCGCGGAAAGCGAGCATCCTGGAGCGGAAATCACCCCCTTGTTCCATAGCAACAAAGTTTACGAAAACAGCCAAACAAAAAAAGGCACATTCCCTTAAGTAAGGAATGTGCCTTTTGCTTAAAAATTGCGTTCTGCAATATTAATCCGGTTAACTGCGCGCTTTAAAGCAAGCTCTGCACGTTTTGCATCTATTGCATCTGTGCTGTCCTGCAATCTTTGCTCAGCTCTAGCCTTTGCGGCCTGTGCCCGGGCTAAATCGATAGTTTCAGCTCTTTCAGCAGTTTGAGCCAGAATAGTCACCACATCAGGACGGACTTCAAGGAAGCCGCCATTTACAGCAATAAGGTCTGTATGGCCTTCATTTTTCAATCGGACCGAACCTATTTGCAGGGGCGCAACCATTGGAATATGGCCAGCCATAATTCCTAGTTCGCCGCTTTTTGCCTTTGTGCTTACCATTTCAACTTCTGCATCATATACTGGGCCATCGGGAGTAACAACACTGACTTTTATGGTCTTCATTTCATACCCTCCTTGGTCCCTTTGTTAAGCCATTTGTTTTGCTTTTTCAACAACTTCTTCAATTCTTCCCACTAGACGGAAAGCATCTTCTGGAAGGTCATCATATTTGCCGTCAAGGATTGCTCTGAATCCAGTGATTGTTTCCTTAACAGGAACATATGAACCTTTTTGACCAGTGAACTGCTCAGCCACGTGGAAGTTTTGTGATAAGAAGTTTTGAATTTTACGAGCGCGGGAAACAATTAATTTTTCCTCATCGTTCAGTTCATCCATACCCAGGATCGCAATGATATCCTGAAGTTCTTTATAGCGCTGTAAAGTCGATTGAACTTCACGTGCTACTGCATAATGCTCTGTGCCTACTACTTCTGGAGATAGTGCACGAGAAGAAGATGCTAACGGGTCAACCGCTGGATAGATACCCATTTCAGAAAGCTTACGCTCAAGGTTAGTTGTTGCATCCAAGTGAGCGAAAGTAGTTGCCGGAGCCGGGTCAGTATAGTCATCCGCAGGAACGTAAATCGCTTGGATGGATGTTACAGATCCTACGTTTGTAGATGTGATGCGCTCTTGCAATTGTCCCATTTCTGTAGCAAGTGTAGGCTGGTAACCAACCGCTGAAGGCATACGGCCTAGAAGGGCAGAAACCTCTGAACCTGCTTGTGTGAAACGGAAGATGTTATCGATGAAGAACAGTACGTCCTGTCCTTGTTCGTCACGGAAATATTCAGCCATTGTCAAACCAGTCAAAGCAACACGCATACGTGCACCAGGCGGTTCATTCATCTGTCCGAATACCATGGCTGTTTTCTTGATAACGCCAGAATCAGTCATCTCGTAGAAAAGGTCATTTCCTTCACGAGTACGCTCTCCAACGCCGGCAAATACAGAAATACCGCCATGCTCTTGAGCGATGTTATTGATAAGTTCCTGGATAAGAACTGTTTTACCAACACCCGCACCGCC
This sequence comes from Bacillus sp. MUM 13, assembly GCF_001866725.1. NCBI lineage: Bacteria > Bacillati > Bacillota > Bacilli > Caryophanales > Bacillaceae > Bacillus > Bacillus sp. MUM 13. Next base: position 121,079 of record NZ_MLYQ01000027.1, on the reverse strand, counting down.
GAATAGACCGATTTTTCCGCCCTTGATGTAAGGAGCAAGAAGGTCTACTACTTTAATTCCTGTTTCCAAAATCTCTACTTCAGTAGAAAGATTTTCAAAAGTAGGTGCTTGTCTGTGGATTGGATCTTTTCTTACATCAGCTGCAAGAGGTTCAGCAAGGTCGATGTTTTCGCCTAATACGTTGAAAACACGTCCAAGAGTTACATCTCCTACAGGAACAGAAATTGCAGCTCCTGTATCTACAGTTTCAGCACCGCGTGTTAATCCATCAGTTGAAGACATCGCAACTGTGCGGACTGCATCATCGCCTAAATGAAGGGCTACTTCAAGAGTAAGGCTTTTGCCTGACGCTTTGTCATCGATTCTTAGTGCGTTATAGATCTTTGGAAGATGTCCGTTTTCAAATTTAACGTCAACAACCGGACCCATAACTTGGGTAACGCGTCCTACATTCATCGTTTTCCCTCCTACCATTACTGTGACGACTAACTATTAATCGGAACGGGAAGCAAATCGTCCAGTCTTGCCCGTTCCCTTTACATTCGTTGTATCTATTCCAGCGCAGCTGCTCCGCCGACAATTTCAGTGATTTCTTGAGTAATCGCGGCTTGACGCGCACGGTTATACACAAGAGACAGGCTGTCAATCAATTCAGATGCGTTATCTGTCGCATTCTTCATTGCAGTCATACGGGCAGCATGCTCACTCGCTTTTCCATCTAACAGTGCCCCGAAAATTAAGCTCTCGGCATATTGAGGAAGCAGTACTTCCAGAATTTCTTCCGGTGACGGCTCAAATTCGTAGGCTGTCATTTTGCCCGCAGGATGGATATCCGTTAGAGGCAAGATTTTCTTCTCAGTGACATCCTGCTGGATGGCACTGACGTAATGATTGTAGTACATATATAATTCGTCGCATTGCTTGTTTTGGAACAAGCCGACTGTAGACTTAACAATATCATTAATATCAGCAAATGACGGCTGATCCGGAACTCCGATTACTTCCAGTTCCACAGGCATTTTACGGCTGACAAAGAAATCGCGGCCAACTCTTCCGATTGCAATGATTACATATTCATCAGAGGACTTGTGGCGCTGATTAATTGTTTTAAAGACGTGGCGGAGTACACTGCTGTTGTATGCCCCTGCTAATCCGCGGTCAGATGTAATCACAAGGTAACCGGTTTTTTTGACAGGACGGGATACTAGCATTGGATGAGCCACACCATTACTGCCATGCGCAATACTGGCTACTACTTCTTGAATCTTCTCCATATATGGGACAAAAGCTCTTGCATTCGCTTCTGCACGATTCATTTTGGAAGCAGATACCATTTGCATTGCCTTGGTAATCTGGCTAGTCTTTTTAGTCGACGTAATACGGGACTTTATGTCGCGCAAAGAGGCCATTGCTTCTCACCACCCTTTAATATTAGTTAGACCAGTTATTCAGAAACAACGAATGTCTTTTTGAATTCGTTAATTGCAGAAACGATAGCATCGTCTTCAGGCAGGTTGCCTGTTGTACGGATGTGGTCTAGTAATTCAGGATGATTATTATCTAACCATACGTAGAAGTCTCCTTCAAAACGCAGGATATCAGATACAGGAATTTGATCCAAGTGTCCGCGGGTCAATGCATAAAGAATCATTACCTGCTTTTCTACTTTGATCGGTTTGTTCAGATCCTGTTTAAGAACCTCAACTGTACGTGCACCGCGTGCAAGCTTAGCCTGGGTTTGCTTATCTAGGTCAGAACCAAATTGAGAGAATGCTTCAAGCTCGCGGTAAGAAGCAAGGTCAAGACGCAGTGTACCTGCAACCTTCTTCATCGCTTTAATTTGTGCTGATCCTCCTACACGTGAAACGGAAAGACCGGCGTTGATCGCAGGACGTACGCCTGAGAAGAACAAATCAGATTGAAGGAAAATCTGTCCATCAGTGATGGAAATTACGTTTGTCGGGATGTACGCAGAAATATCTCCTGCCTGTGTCTCAACAAATGGAAGTGCTGTAATAGAACCGGCACCTAATGTATCATTTAATTTTGCTGCACGCTCAAGTAAACGGGAGTGCAAGTAGAATACGTCACCAGGGAATGCTTCACGGCCTGGAGGACGGCGAAGAAGCAAGGAAAGTTCACGGTATGCAGATGCTTGTTTAGAAAGATCATCATATACAACAAGAACATGCTTGCCGCTGAACATAAAGTGCTCGGCCATTGATACACCAGCGTATGGAGCAAGGTATAAAAGCGGAGCAGGCTGTGATGCAGAAGCCGTTACGACGATTGTGTAATCCAATGCGCCATTTTTGCGAAGAGTTTCAACTGTTCCGCGGACAGTGGATTCTTTTTGGCCGATTGCCACATAGATACAGATCATGTTTTGGTCAGCCTGGTTAAGGATTGTATCGATAGCTACAGATGTTTTACCAGTCTGGCGGTCACCGATGATTAACTCACGCTGTCCGCGTCCGATTGGAACAAGTGCATCGATCGCTTTAATGCCTGTTTGAAGAGGCTCATGAACTGATTTACGGTCCATAACTCCTGTTGCAGGGCTTTCGATTGGACGAGTTTGTGTTGTGTTGATTGGACCAAGTCCGTCAACAGGCTGTCCAAGAGGATTAACAACACGGCCGATTAGTTCTTCACCGACAGGAACTTCCATAATCTTGCCTGTGCGTCGAACTTCGCTGCCTTCCTGGATGTCTCTGAAAGCTCCAAGAATTACGATACCCACGTTGTTTTCTTCAAGGTTTTGAGATAAACCCATGGTGCCATTCGCGAATTCAACAAGCTCTCCAGCCATAACATTATCTAAACCATGAACGCGTGCGATACCATCCCCTACAGAGATAACAGTACCCACATCGCTTACTTTTATTTCAGACTGATAATTTTCAATCTGTTTTTTAATCAGCGCACTGATTTCTTCAGCTTTGATGCCCATGAATTTCACCCCTATCTGTGAATGTTAACGAAGCAGTTGTCTTTCAAGGCGTTCTAGCTTTCCGCTTACGCTTCCGTCAAAAATGCGGTTGCCGATGCGGAGCTTGATGCCTCCAAGCAAGCTGCTGTCTGCTATATTTTTAATTCTAAGCGTTTTTTTGCCTACTTTTGCTGCAAATACTGCAGATACTTCTGTTTTTTCCTCTTCAGTAAGAGGTCGGACAGTGTATACTTCAGCGTCTGCTATTGATCTTTCCTCATTAGCCCTGCTGATGAATTCCTCTGCCATAGCAGCAATGGAATCAGCACGGTGGCGGTCGATCATAATGAAAATCGTGTTCAGAACCTGAGTGTTCAGGCCGGCGAAAGAAGCTGTGATCAAATCTCTCTTCGCCTCTTTTGTTACTTTTGGATGCTCCAGAAATTCTAAAAGCTCTCCCTCATTCGAGAAGACATCTTTTACTGCACGTACATCCTCTTCTATTTTCTCCAGAAGATTCTGTTCCGCGGCAATTTGAAAAAGAGCGGCTGCATAAGGTTTAGCTACAGAAATATCGCTCATTGCTCTTTTCCTGCCTCTGCAATGTATTCACTGATTAATTTCTCTTGATCAGCTTCAGATAATTCCTTCTCGATCACTTTTGAAGCTATAAGTACGGATAAAGAAGCCACTTGTTCGCGCAGGGCGGCCACAGCTTTTTCTTTTTCCTGGATGATTTCGCGTTTAGCTGATTCTTTAATGCGGTCAGCATCTGTACGGGCAGCAACGATAATATCTTCACGCTGCATCTCGCCTTGCTTCTTCGCATTTTCGATAAGCTCAGTTGCATCGATGCGGGACTGTTTTAATAGCTCGCGCTGTTCTTCCAGCATTTTCGCTGCTTCCGCACGGCTTTGTTCAGCTGCTTCGATTTCTCCGGCAATGTGTGCTTCACGGTCTTTCATGATGCCCATTAGCGGACCGAAGGCAAATTTCTTAAGCAACGCTAACAAAATGATAAAAATGACAAGCTGGAAAATGATATCCCCGCTGTTGAAATGGGCTTCACCCACTGATGCCCCAAGTAAAAAACTGCTTGTTAACACGCTCGGTTCACTCCCTTCATGGAATTCACTATGATTTTATATGGTCGAAAGAAGATTATATTATCCGTTAAACATAAAGCAATGGCGAAGGTTCTCATGGAATGATCTTCGCCATTATTGAACTTCCTGAAATTAATTATTTACCTTGAACGATAAATGCGATAACTACCGCTATGATTGGAAGTGCCTCTACTAACGCAACACCGACGAACATAGTAGTTTGAAGCATACCGCGGGCTTCTGGCTGGCGAGCCATCCCTTCGATTGTACGTCCTACGATAAGACCGTTACCGATACCAGCACCTAATGCACCTAATCCAACTGCGATTGCAGCTGCTACAAGACCTAATGAACCTGTCATGATAAAATTTCCTCCTTGAAAATTAAGTTTTTATTTTTAAACAATGATAGAGCGTTCAATAGTTGAACCTTTTTTATAATTAATGGTCCTCGCTCACTTTGTGAGAGAGATAAACCATTGTTAACATAGTGAAAATGAAAGCCTGGATAGATCCTACAAATAAACTGAAGCCTTGCCATGCAAGCATTGGCACAGCTGCTACGATTGTTCCGACAATGCCGCTTCCAACAGAGTTGGCATAGCCGTTTGTTGCTAGTCCTGCAAGTAAAGATAAAAGAATTTCACCAGCATAGATGTTTCCGTAAAGACGCAATCCAAGAGTCAGAGTGTTAGCGAACTCTTCAATGATCTTCAATGGGAATAAGAAGCCCATCGGCTGAAAATAGGTTTTGCCGTAATTTCTTGCACCTCTCATCTTGATGCCGTAATAGTGGGTTAGTCCCAATACCATTACTGCCAGGGTTAAGGTAACGGCCGGATCGGCTGTTGGCGATTTCCACCAAAGCTCGTGTCCTAATACAACTGAGAAAGGCAAGCCTAACATGTTTGATACAAAAATGTACATGATGAGCGTCATTCCCAGTATAAGAAAGCGTCCGCCTGTATTCCAGTCCATCGTGCTATTGATTAGGCCTTTAACGAAATCCATGATCCATTCTACAAAGTTCTGGATTCCTGTTGGCTTCATCGCAAGCCGGCGGGTGGAAGCTACAGCGATTATGAAGACTATGAGACTTGCAATAGTAATCATCATGACATTTGCCATATTGAAGTACAGTCCCATGAATTCTCGAATAGGAGCTTCATGATTCAACAGTATTCACCTCTCTTCTTGACTACCGACGTAAGTTTTGGATAAAAAAATCTATCATAATGACTAAATATCCTGTCATTAATCCTATAACCACACTTGCCATTTGAAACTTTTCGGGATAATTAAGTGCAATGACCGCAGCTAATGCTGCTGCTGCCATCCTGGTCAGACTGCCCAGGGATTTCATTTTCCTGCCTTCTGCTGCCGCTTCGGAAAACTTCCTGTTTTTCTTGACCATGGACCAGTAATTAAACAGGCTGAAGGACGTTCCCAGTATTAAGCCCAGGAAGATTGTGTAATAGGGAGTGAAACCAGCTCCCAGCACATAAATAGCCAAAAGGTATATTATGTACTTTCTCTGCCTGTTGAACATCTTATCTAATTCTGGCATTTTTGTTTTTTAATCTCCCAAGAAATATTGTCGAACTGTGCTCAGCATGGCTAATACGCCTGTAGCAAGTCCTAAAAGAAGGCCAACCACTAAAAGAAGCGGCTCGGTATCAAGCAATGAGTCAAGCCACCTTCCAGTGAAGATTCCGGCTAAAATGGAACCGGTCAGCTGGGCAAGTATAGCGGACATTAATCTCATGGCTTTAAAGAAGCTGCGATTTGTTTGACGCATCTTTGCATCCTCGCGTTTTTTGTAGGCGGATAGTATGCTATCCCGGTGTAAAAAGTGGACAATCAACCTTGCACAGAGAGCTGTAAACCCTCCCATTCTATATCCTTTGTTAGCATACAATAGCCGACATTTAATGTCAATGTGCGTATAGGGAAAATTGTCAGGCGTCAAGAATAATTAACTAAATGTTCACAATTAGTTTTTTGGTATACTATTGACTTTTTTGCAATGATAGTAATTCCCCCTCTCCCAGAGGCTATTCTATTATGATTGTCACTTCTATCCTGTCTTCCCTGCCGCTTTTTTTAGCGAATACAATGGCTCTGTATACCCCCGGTTCCGGAAGGTCTTTTTTCAGAATTTCCTTTTTTATCAGACCATGAGGAGCATTGACTGACCAATCCATATAACCTGCAAATCTGAAGCTGTCTGCATCATATAGGGCAATCCCGAATTCATCGGCTCCCCTCGGCAGGTACATTTCGTATCTGTATGTTCCCTCTTTATCTCCGGGCGAAAATTCAAAGCCCATAACACGCGGATAATTCGGCTCTTCTTTTACATACAAAAACGGCATACTGATTCTATTGGTTCCTTCAAGCATCGTTAAATAACCATCATAGATCCCTTTATTCAGCTGCCGGGGATTCACTTGAAGCCCTGCTTTAATTTCCTTCTTCTCACCCGGGCCCACTTCAAACGATGAAGGAAGATCCCAGGTCAGCCCTTTTTCTTTATGAGGAAGGATAAAGGAGTAATGCTTTTTTGTTTTCCCCGTATTTTCGATAACAATCGTTTCTTCATGTTCATCGGTTCCTTCAGACTTTGTGAACATCCCAAAGCTGAGCGAGCTCGGATAAAGCAGCGTGTCCGCCTTAATGGCCTGATCTATCCGTATTCTGCCCGCTCCCTGTTCATATGTGTGATATAGCTCTTTCCCCTTTTTATATAGCGGCATTGCCGTACTCATCAGTGCGGATTTCACCTGCTCTGGTGTCCACTCCGGGTGCTTTTGCAAAAGCAGTGCGCAAGCTCCGGCGACATGCGGGGCTGCCATGCTTGTTCCCTGCAGTGATTGATATCCCGAAGGAACTGTACTGTCAATGGCCACACCAGGTGCAAGCAAATCCGGCTTGATTCCCCACGTCACAGTAACAGGACCGCGGGATGAGAAATCAGCAAGTTTATCTTGTTCTTTCTTATATATAATACGTATCATTGCATTCTTATCTTTTTCTGTAAGGACTTTCAGCATTTCCCCGTCTCTTTTCGAAATGGCAGCAGCAGGGATACGGGATGGCTTTTCCAGGTTCCCCATGAAAAGGCCGCTTGTATTATTATAGACTAAAACAGCGGCAGCGCCTGATTGTTCAGCATTTCTCACTTTCTCCGAAAAAGTAAGAGTTCCCCTTTTGACTAAGACCACTTTTCCTTTTGCGTGCTTCAGATCCTCTTTTCTTCCAAGTCCTCCAAATAGAACGCTTTGTGAAGATGTAAGTTTCCATTTTTCCGAACCTTGAAGGGGGAGCATGGTCATTTCCTTTCTCCCGTTCCCAATGCCAGCCATTAATACAGGCGTTGTCAAAGGAGGTGTCGAAGCCCCGACAGATATGGCCTTTTCAGCTGTTCCGGGAGATCCGACTGTCCATATGTCGGGCCCGGAATTGCCATTAGAGGTAACTGCAACAATCCCTTTGTCCACAGCTTCATTTAAAGCAAGCGAAATAGGCAGGTCAGGACCGTTCACTTCATTTCCTAACGAGAGATTGATGACATCCATTTTATCTTCAATGGCAGCATCTATTGCAGCAAGCACCTGTTCCGTGTCTCCTGCTCCGCCAGGACCGAGTGCCCTGTATGCAGATATTTCAGCTTCAGGGGCAACACCTTTCATCTTTCCATTTGCCGCAATAATTCCTGCGACATGGGTGCCGTGAATAGTAGAGAGATCTCCCTGGTTTTTCGTTTCCATAGGATCTCTGTCACCATCGACCAGATCCCTGCCGCCCTTGTAGGATCTTTTCAAGTCGGGATGGGTATAGTCAATGCCTGTATCAATAACCCCCACCTTCACTCCACTGCCGGTAATTCTCCGGTTTTTATCATCAAAATAGTTCCGGACTTTATCTGCACCGATAAAAGGAATGCTTTCATCACCCTCTGCATGATAAATAGATACTTCCGTAACAAACTTGACCTTCATTTCTCTTTTAAGGCTTGAGATTTCCGAGGTCTTTCCTGAAACGGAAAAACCATTTATGGCATGTTTATAGACTTTACGTAAATGAAGGGAGGGATATTTTTTCAGTACAGAAGATATGTCTGATACAGTAGCCTTATTATCGAGCGCAACGATCGCTCTGATGACTTTGGACTGCGACGCAACCGGCAGCGGCGGCAGCTCAATTGCAGCGAGCGGACAGTAAGACGGCAGAAGAAATTGAACAGACAACAAAAGCAGTATGCATTTTTTCAGCACAGAAATAGTCCCCCTTTTCCCCTTATGTTTTCTCCTAGGCCAAAGGCTATGCATGGTAATTGAAATAAATCGTTCCAGGCAGGCACGCTTTTTAAGCGGTATTTTTGTTTGGTAGGGGAAAAACAGAAAAAAGAAGCTGTCTCATTAGCCTTGTTTGGACTTTCGAGACAGCTTCCTCTATATAATTATTGCCGAAACGGCTCAGGAGCCGTATCTGTTTTTTTGAAATAATAACGTATCGCTTCAGCTATGCGCCGAGAGGCATGCCCATCTCCATAGGGATTTGACGCCTTTGACATAGCACGGTGTTCATCGTCATCCGTCAGCAGGTCCATGGCCATACGGAAAATGGTATCCTCTTTGGTTCCGGCAAGCTTCAGTGTGCCCGCTTCAATTCCTTCCGGACGCTCAGTCGTATCCCGCAGCACGAGGACTGGAACTCCCAAAGACGGGGCTTCCTCCTGCACGCCGCCTGAATCGGTAAGAATTAAATAAGATCTGGCTGCAAAATTATGAAAATCAAGTACATCCAGCGGATCAATCAGGTGAATACGGGGATCATCCCCCAGTATTTCCCCGGCCAATTCCCTGACTGCCGGATTTAAATGCACAGGGTAAACAACCTGTACATCACTTTGTTCCGCCAGAATTCTCTTCACTGCACGGAAGATATTCCGCATCGGTTCTCCGAGATTTTCACGGCGGTGTGCTGTCAGAAGAATCAGGCGGTCACTGCCTATCTTGCTGAGAACAGGATGCGAATACTCTTCTCTGACAGTCGTTTTCAGGGCATCTGACGCTGTGTTGCCTGTTATGAAGATTTGGCCTTTTTTATTTTCATTACGAAGGTTGCCGGCGGCTTTATTTGTAGGGGCAAAATGAAGATCTGCCATTACCCCGGTAAGCTGGCGGTTCATCTCCTCAGGAAATGGAGAGTATTTATTCCAGGTCCTCAATCCCGCTTCCACGTGCCCCACTTCAATTTGGTTATAAAAAGCTGCAAGGCTTGCGGCAAATGTTGTGGTAGTATCTCCATGAACCAACACGATGTCAGGCTTGGCTTCCTTCATTACAGCATCAAGGCCCTCAAGTCCTTTTACGGTAATATCCACAAGTGTCTGCCTGTCCTTCATAATATTCAGGTCATAATCAGGCTCTATGGAAAAAAGGGTAAGAACCTGGTCCAGCATTTGCCTGTGCTGGGCTGTAACCGCAACAATAGGTGTAAATTCTTCCGGGTGCTTTTGGAATTCAAGGACAAGCGGAGCCATTTTCACAGCTTCAGGCCTTGTCCCAAAAATCGTCATAACCTTGATTGGCCCTGTCATCATATACACCTCAGCAAATGAATTTATTTTGTTCCGAACAATCTGTCTCCAGCATCCCCCAGGCCTGGAACGATGTAGCCATGGTCATTTAATTTTTCATCAAGTCCGGCAATGTAGATATCTACATCTGGATGTGCTTCGCTTAAGGCTTCAACGCCTTCAGGAGCTGCAATCAGGCACATGAATTTAATATTCACGGCACCGCGCTTTTTAATGGAATGAATGGCTTCAATGGCTGATCCGCCTGTAGCAAGCATCGGATCAACAACAATGCACTCTCTTTCAGCCAAATCGCTCGGAAGCTTCACATAATATTCAACCGGCTTCAATGTTTCCGGGTCGCGGTATAGACCGACATGGCCTACCTTTGCAGCAGGGATCAGTTTCAAAATTCCATCAACCATACCGATGCCGGCGCGAAGGATAGGAATGATGCCCAGTTTTTTTCCTGAAAGCATTTTGAATTTTGCTTTGCTTACCGGCGTTTCAATTTCAACATCCTCCAATGGAAGATCTCTCGTAATTTCAAATGCCATCAGCGTTGCCACTTCATCTACAAGCTCGCGGAATTCTTTTGTACCTGTATGTATATCACGTATATAGGCAAGTTTGTGCTGAATAAGCGGATGATCAAAAACATATACCTTAGCCATCAAGATCTCTCCTTCTACTTCCGAAATTTTGTGTGTGCCATTCTTGCGGTTTTCCTGCATGCCAAAACATCATGGTCCAGGGAAAATTCACTTCTACTCATTTTACAGAAAAACAATTCATACTTCAACAAAAGCTTCAGGAGATTTGTTTTCCATTTTTCTGTAAAAAAACCGCTCCCTAAAAAGGGAACGGCTGGGGTATCAATATTCAGGATATAAACTGTATTTGCCAGAAAGAGCAGAAACTCTTTCCTTAGCTTCTTCCAGCTTACTTTGGTCTTCAGGGTTCTTAAGCACAAGACCAATGATTGATGCGATTTCATCCATATCTTCAAGGCCAAATCCGCGCGTTGTTACGGCAGCTGTGCCAATCCTTATGCCGCTCGTTACAAACGGGCTTTCCTTATCAAATGGAATCGTATTCTTATTAACTGTGATACCGATATCATCCAAAGCCTTTTCTGCTACCTTTCCAGTCAGGGAAACTGAAGTCAGATCAAGAAGCAATAAGTGGTTATCCGTTCCGCCTGACACTAAAGTAAGCCCTTCTTTAACCAAAGAGCTGCCAAGGCGCTTGGCGTTATTAATGATATCCTGTGAATATTGTTTAAAATCATCCTGAAGCGCTTCTCCGAATGCCACCGCCTTAGCAGCAATAACATGCATAAGCGGGCCGCCCTGAATTCCAGGGAAGATGGATTTATCAATTTTCTTTGCAAACTCTTCCTTGCAGAGAATCATCCCGCCGCGCGGGCCGCGAAGTGTTTTATGGGTCGTTGTCGTAACAAAATCAGCGTATGGCACAGGGCTCTGGTGAAGGCCTGCAGCTACAAGTCCGGCGATGTGAGCCATATCTACCATTAAGTAGGCACCCACTTCATCCGCTATTTCCCTGAAGCGTTTGAAATCAATGGCGCGCGGATATGCACTTGCGCCTGCGACAATCAGCTTCGGCTTGTGCTGGCGCGCTTTTTCCAAAACATCGTCATAATTGATCTGCTGATTTTCCTGGTCGACTCCGTATTCAACAAAGTTATATTGGACGCCGCTGAAATTCACCGGGCTTCCATGTGTTAAATGGCCGCCATGTGATAAGTTCATTCCAAGAACCGTGTCGCCTTGCTCAAGAATGGTGAAGTATACTGCCATATTGGCCTGTGCGCCAGAATGCGGCTGGACATTGACATGCTCGGCACCGAAGATTTCTTTCGCGCGGTCACGGGCTAAATCTTCCACAACATCAACAAATTCACAGCCGCCATAATAGCGTTTGCCAGGATAGCCTTCTGCATATTTATTTGTCAATACAGACCCTTGAGCTTCCATTACAGCTTCACTTACGAAGTTTTCAGATGCAATTAATTCAATCTTGCTTCTTTGTCTTCCTAATTCTTCTTGAATCGCTTTAAAAACCTGCTCATCTTGCTTCGCTAAACGGTTCATTGGAAATCCTCCTCTTATAGGCCCATTCATTATGTATTATGTGTAAACAATTCCATAAGAAATGCCTTTTCTCATTTCTCTTTCAATCACTTTCATTTTAACATGTTCAATTCGGGAACGGTAGTATTACCTTCAGATAACTTCACCATAAACGAACAATTAAAGGAGCAAAATATTAAACGTTCGTTATTTTTTGCACTCTTTTTCTTTTTTTCCATTAAACATAAGGACAGTTGAAGATACCTCTGTTAAACTGATGTTTTGGCGCATTTTATTTACTGCATTTATATAAAGTGAAACTTCTGCCAAGCGGGGCTTTTCCTTCCCGCTGACAGATAGTGATTTAGAAACAGAAACAGGGGGCACGTCATGAGAAACAAGGTAATGATTGCATTAATGCTCGCCACTTCCCTGGCAGCAATGGAAGGAACGATTGTCAGCACAGCTGTTCCCAGCATCACTAACGACCTTTCGCGAATACATCTTGTAAGCTGGGTTTATGCTGCTTACATGCTGGCCACAGCCGTTTCCACTCCTATCTTCGGAAAGCTTGCCGATTTATTCGGCCGAAAAAAAATCATCATTTATGGAATCGGGATCTTTTTGCTGGGTTCGGCTCTGTGCGGCATGGCCCAGACGATGGAACAGCTCATTATCTGCCGCGCCATCCAAGGGATTGGAGCAGGCTCTGTTATGCCGGTTACCATGACAATTATCGGAGGGCTGTATACAGAACAAAAAGACCGGGCAAAAGGGCAGGGCTGGGTCAGCGCTGTTTGGGGAATTTCCGGAGTTGTCGGTCCTTTAATAGGCGGATTTCTCGTGGATCAATTATCCTGGCGCTATATCTTCTATTTAAATATTCCGTTTGGCATCAGCTCCATCATCATCATTCTGAAGTACTATAAGGAAAATATCAGCAAAACCAAACAGCATATTGACTATAAAGGAGCGTCTATCCTTTCGCTTGGCACAATCAGCATTTTGTACGCTTTATTAAACGGAAGCAGCAAGCAGGATTGGGGCAGCCCTCTTATCTTATTTCTGTTCATATTTTCAGCTTTGTCTTTCTTCCTTTTTTACAAAGTGGAGAAAAGCTCTCCAGAACCGATCATACCGCTTAATCTGCTGGGCAGCCGCAGTTTAATTCCTATCAACATGCTGACACTATTTGCCGGAATGATCGTCATCAGCATCACAGTCTACCTGCCTATATGGAGCCAGGGTGTACTCGGGAAGAATGCTACGCAAGCCGGGCTGATCCTGACACCAATGCCTGTAGCCTGGACGGCCGGCTCTTTCCTTGCAGGACATCTGGTAGGAAGAATCAGCAGCAGAACCATCATACGTATTGGAACAATCATCTTAATCGGAGCAACATTCCTGTTGTTTTCAATATCCAGCACCTCCCCAGATATTGCGATATACTGCGGAATGGGACTTCTTGGCTTGGGAATGGGTATTGTCACTCCAATCATTATGCTGCTGGTTCAGTCTGCTGTTGAACCGCAAAAGCTGGGTACAGCAATCGGGCTGAATTCCTTCATTAACACATTCAGCCAGACACTGGGATCTGCCATATTCGGCATGATCTTCAACCTGGCTACAGCAGGCATAGCAGGAGGGCAAAAGGGTGCCGGCCAACCGCATCTGTCCATTGACTCTCATCAGGAGAACGTGAGTGAAACATTCGCCTCAGGCATACATCTCATATTTCTCGGCACCTTCATTCTCGCGATATGCGCCTTTTGTATTTCATTGGTGATTTCGAAGAACAAGGCTGTTAAAACAGCTTCATAGTTCTTTACTGGAGAAGCAGCTCTCATTTCCTCAAAAGGGGATCGGGCACTTCTCCTTTTTGCTTTTTCTCTGGCACAAAAAAACCCCTTATAAAAGGAGTTTTTAGGTACAGCTATTATTATCAATGGATCGTTCATATACAGCACGCTGCCCGCCAATCAGCTTCGGCCTCGATTTTGCCATGGTTACATGGGCCTGCCCGATTTCCTTTAAGGATGCCCGGATCGGGACGGCCACATGCTTTAAATGCATGCCGATGAAGGTGTCCCCGATATCGATTCCCGCATCCGCCTTAATATGCTCCACAACGACAGCATCAGCAAGGTGCTGATGGGCATATGCGGCCATTGCCCCGCCTGCATGCCGGACAGGAATGACCGAAACCTCTTCATATCCATATTTCTGTGCCGTTTTCTTTGATAAAACAAGAGCCCGGTTTAGATGCTCGCAGCACTGAAAGGCCAGTAGTGCGCCAGTGCGCTGATGAAAGGACTCCAATTCACTAAAAAGCATTTCAGCCACATCGAGGGTTCCTTGGGTGCCAATTACATTTCCTGTTACTTCACTCGTGCTGCATCCGATGACAAGCAAATCATTTTCATTCAGCTTGGCCGCATCTTGAAACTCATTCAGCAGATCGTGAAATTGATTTCTCCAGATTTCCCGATTTCCAAGAGTATGGTTTTCCATAAAACACCCCTCCTTCTCCTAAATGCTCCGGTCTTCATATTCCTTAATTTTTCTGAGTCTATTGCTGTGGCGTCCGCCTTCTTCGAACTCAGAATCCAGCCAGGCAGCCGCTATTTCCCTGGCAAGTCCAGGCCCGACCACACGCTCTCCCATAGCCAGGACATTGCTGTCATTATGCTGCCGAGTCAGTTTCGCACTGTACACATCATGCACTAGAGCACAGCGGATCCCTTTTACTTTATTCGCAGCAATACTCATTCCAATGCCCGTTCCGCATATTAAAATGCCTTTATCAAAATCACCCCTGGCCACCTTTTCAGCTACGGGAAGCGCATAATCGGGATAATCCACCGATTCACAGCCGCTGCATCCAAAATCCTCAAATTGAATATTCATTTCAGCCATCAAGTTCTTTATTTCTTCCCGAATATGATTTCCGCCGTGATCTGAAGCGATTGCTACTTTCATGTTCTTCCCCCTGACTTTTCCATAAAGTGACATACTCCGCTAATGGCTAGCCCGATAAATCTTTTCGGACAGTTATCCCCTGTTTAGACTTCTTCTCCATCAAATCTTGAAATGACTCAGCCAATTATAGCGTGGCAATTTATTTTCCTGCCCTTATTTTGGCACAAAAAAAAGCAAAGATAAAGGTAATTGAAAACAAAAGAACCCCGCACAGCAGGGTTCACATTTTCTTCTATAGCTGGAACTGCGTGATTGTCTGCTTCAGCTTTTCCGCCTGTTGTTTCAGCTCAAAAGCCAGCCTGTCCACATCTTCAATAACACTTGTCTGATCTTGGGCTGAGCTTGTTACTTCGAGCGCACCGGCAGATGTTTCCTGTGCAATCGCAGCAACTTCCTGGGACTGGCGGGAAGTGGTTTGAATGTTTTCCATTTGCCTGTCCACTAATAGAGTGATATCCTGAACCGCTGATGCCACACTATGCACCGTTTCAGTCATTTCCTCAATTGCCCTGTTTGTTTTCGAACCTTTTTCGGCTTCTGTGTTAGCCGTTTCAACCTGCTCGCTGATTTGCGTGACAACGCTTTGGACATCATTTTGAATCGTCTGGATCAAGGCGGATATCCCCTGTACGGCTTTAGCGCTTTCATCTGCCAGAAGGCGAACCTCCTCAGCAACAACAGCAAACCCTTTTCCATGCTCCCCGGCCCTTGCCGCTTCAATGGACGCATTCAAGGCCAAAAGATTGGTCTGTCCTGCAATGTTTCCTACCAGCTGAATGATGCGCTCGATTTTTTGCGCATTTTCCTCCAGACGCCTAACCGCCTGGAGCGCGTCCTGATTTTCATGGGCAAGCTGCTGGATGCCTGTCACAAGAGAGTGAATAACTTCTTTGCTGCTTAAAAGATCTGACACCATTTCTCTTGAGGTTTCCGCTGAAGAGTTCGCTTTATTTTGAACCTCTTTTGCAATGGTAATCACATCTTCAACAGATTCTGCCGTATGCTGGATAGAAACGGCCGATTGATCTGCTCCCTTTGCAATTTCCTCAATGGTTCTGGAAATGCTTTCTGCTCGGGTTGATGCCTCTGCAGACTTATGCGAAATGGAAATAACTTTTTCATTTGTTTCCTGAAAATTTGTTTCTATATTTTGGACCATGTCTCTTAAGTTAAAAAGCATGTGATTAAATGCTTTTCCTAATGAACGGATTTCATCATCCGATTTTGGAAGCTCGGCATCTCTGCTAATATCCCCCTGGGATGCCCTAAGTGCTGCGGTTTCAAGCTTCTTCAATGGCTTTACAATGAGTGCCGCTGCAAAAAATGCAAGAATTCCAGACCAAATGACTCCCATGAAAAGAGTCAGGATGGTGAACATTCTTTCATCCATACTCTTAAAAAACATCGGATGTACATAATAAATGAATAATTCGCTCGTCGCATACGTAATTAACGCAAGTGAAGTAATAAACAATACTAACTGTTTTCTCAAACCAAACTTATAATGCTTTTTTTCCGGCACTGAAAGCTCCCCCTGCGGACATTCTACTCTTCAAGCTTATTAATCAGCCTGCTGATCGCTTCCTGAAGTTCTTCGAATGTTTCCCGATAAATTTTTTGCGATCCCCCATAAGGATCTGATATGTCTCTATCATATTTATCGTCATAAACAAATTCTTTTAAAGTAAAAGTTTTGTCCATCGCAGCCGGAAATGAATTTACAAGGATGGATTTATGTCCTTCAGTCATGGTAAAGATATGGGTTGCCCAGCTTATTGCATCTGCGGTAAGAGGCGAAGAGGAATGTCCCTGCCCCATTTCATTGTCTTCAAGCACCTGTTTTGCATGCATCGAGGCTTCCATTCCTTCAGTTGCATATACTCCTGCAGACTTCACTTCAATGCCAGGAATTCCTTTATTTTTCAAAATGGCTTCAGCCATCGGGCTTCTGCAGGTATTTCCTGTACAAACAAATAAAACACGGATCATGCCGGCATTCCTCCTTTTGGATTTATTATAATCCATAATGCTTCATCTTCAAAAGCTCGCGGTTTTATTCTAATTATCCTTTTGGTACTCCTGTCTGCGCGCCTCTTTTCATAATTATCAATGAACATTTTTGCACAATGATACCGTTTGGGCCAAAATTTGTGCACACTGACGTTGTAAACTTCCAGTTAATTGGATAAACACCCGAATTCACCTGTCATTCGAGCCAATTCAAAAATAGCTCTTAAAAAGGCTGTTTTCGTATACTTTGTTGCGTGAAACAAGGGGTTGATTTCCGCTCCAGGATGCTTCGCTTTCCGCGGGGCATGCGCTGAGCCTCCTCGACTTGCGTCTGCGGGGTCTCACCTGTCACGCTGATCCCGCAGGAGTCTCCGCACCTTCTGCTCCAATCAACCTGCTATAACAACGGAATTGCCTCGAGAACTATTTAAGTAACAACAATCTTTAAGAAAAGAGCCAAAATAAAAAAGCCCGGAGACTAAGCATTGCTTTGTCCCCAAGCTTTATACGTTTATAAATTTTAAATGGAAAATAGCAGTTTTAATCCAAATGCGCAAAGAATGCTGCCCCCAAGAATCTCGCTGTACACTCCCAAAAGGCCCTGAACCTTTCTGCCAACAAGCAGGCCGGCCCAGGTAAGAATGGTTGCGGCTGCACCAAAGCAGATAATGGTCAAAATTGTCCTTGCCCCGTAAATCCCAAGGGTCAGACCCACCGAAAAACTGTCCAGGCTCACACTCAGCGAGAATATAAATAAACCCACTCCTACAGGAGCAAGCAGACTGCCCTCACCCCCTCTTAATCCTGAAAAAAACATCTGGATTCCAAGGATTACAAGCAAAAGTCCGCCTGCATATGCAGCAATCGTGCCGAAATGACCGGAAATATACCGGCCTGCAACCATGCCGAGCATAGGCATCCATATATGAAAAAAGCCGACTGTCAAACCGATGAATAAGATTTGCTTCAGCCTAAGCTTAAACATTCCCATTCCTAAACCAACTGAAAAAGCGTCCATTCCCAGCGCAAATGCCATGATCAGCAATGTCAGTAATTCCCCTGATATTCCATTCAATCTTCCTACCCCCTTGGACGTGCCTATTTCATATTATGCATGTCCGGGAATAAAAAGAATTAAAAAAACAAGCCGCACTGGACAGCTTTGCTGGTCCAGGAGGCTTGCACGCAAGAGATAAAAAATCGATCAATATTTATCATTTTGTGAAATTACATGATGTCCCGCTGCCTTATAAAGCCTGTTCATGACTGCTTCGCCAATTCCCTGTTCAGGAAAAACCTCGCTTAAAATGATATCAGCATCCAGTTCATCGAATTTCCTTAAAGTATCATACAATCCTTGAGCTACCGTTCTTAAATCAGCAAGCTTTCCCGGAGAAAGAATATAGTCTGCATGATAGTATCCGATATGTTCAGCAGCAGCTATAATCCCAACCTTCAATCCCTCTGACTGTTTACGATCTGCGATGTTCTGCAGAAATTCCATATCCCCTTTTACCAGTTCAAGCGGTGCTTTTGGGGCATAGTGGGTATATTTCATTCCAGGTGCCTTCGGAGCGGCCGCTGCATCCTTCAGCGAAGAATCCAGAATCACAGTACCGATTGTTTCTTCAATCTCTTTCTTTGTAATGCCCCCTGGCCTTAAAATAACCGGAGTAGCTGACGTACAGTCAATCACGGTAGACTCGACCCCTACACCTGTAGGGCCGCCATCCACAATGCCGGCAATCTTTCCTATTAAATCAGATTCCACATGTCCCGCAGAGGTAGGACTTGGCTTTCCAGAGGTATTTGCACTAGGGGCAGCGATCGGCAGCCCGCTTTTTGCAATCAGGCTTAGTGCAACAGGATGGTCCGGCATTCTTACACCTACAGTATTCAATCCAGCTGTCACAATTTCCGAAAGGACACCTTGACGTTTTTCTAGAATAATAGTCAATGGTCCTGGCCAAAACTTATTCATTAACGTTTTAGCTGCCTCTGGTACGCTCGCTACGATTTCATTGAGCTGTTCTTTAGAAGCGATATGAACAATTAGCGGATTATCGCTTGGACGGCCTTTTGCCAGGAAAACTTTTTTCACAGCTTCATCGCTTTTTGCATTGGCTCCTAATCCGTAAACTGTTTCAGTAGGAAAGGCAACTACCTCATTTTTCTGCAGCAAAACAGCGGCATTTTTTAATTGTGGATAACTATCTGACTTGTCCACATTATTATCCACCGTCCAAATATTTGTTTTCATTGTTAACACCTTCACTTTATTTGTGCATTTCATCGGCAAAAATACTTACTAAAGTTAATTTCCCCTTTGAAATTCCGTATTTTTATCTTTTTGGTACTTTGAAAGTATAAAAGAAGAAAAAAAGGAATACAAGCGTTATCCACAAATTGTGCATAACTATGAGGATAATGTGGACAACTATGTGGATATTTGACAATTTTAAATCATTTGACACATATCCACAGCTTTTTCCTGTAGATAACTTTTTCCCGGCAAATATACATAGCATTTTAAAGGAAAATACACATACTGCCTTCTTACTCAAAAAATCAGCTGCAGATTTTGTTAGCTTGCCGCTTATTTTGTCACAAACGAAAGATTCAGGGAGCATTAGCCAAGCGTCCTTTGTTTCCCGCCTGCAACACTGCTCCCCAGCACAGAAATCAATAAATGTTTTAGAAAATGTCAGAGAATATTTCGGCAAAAAATGATTTGACTACAACAGGCTGTTCTTCACTGCTTGCAAAGACATCGTCATGCTTTTCATTTTCTTCCTGGTAATTGGCATTCAGCGGCGTGACTGACGATGATTCAGATTCTGCCTTGTCATCGGAAGCAGCTGTCTGTGAAGAATGCTTATCCGATTCCTTTAAATCCGGTACCCCGGCAGAATTACTTTTTTCTTCTGCTACAGGCGTCTTTACATCAGGCTCATTTTGATCTTCCTTCATCGGACTCTGGCTGACTGCTGTGCCGTTTGAAAAATCAAGGAAGCATAAAGGCGGGAACAGTACACACCACCAATTAGCTCCTTCACCGTCACCCAGCGTGATAACCACTGCCTCATAATCTCCAGCAGGATATAGATATTGGCCGTATAGTTTGGTCGGGAAATCCGCCTTGCCAAACCGTACCTTCACAGCTTGGTCCAAACCCTGTTTTTTCATCATTTCTTCTGCCCTTTTTTGAATATCGGGCAGATGTGAAACAATCACTTTCCTTGCCTCTTTAATGGAGGTTAACTGGCCCACCCAGCCTGTAATATCCTGGTTGACCTTGTCTCTGATAGACCTTTTGATCTCCTGGTCTTCTTCTTTATCACTGTTGGCTAAAATCCGGAGCCTGATTGCCTGATCTGGAATTACAACCGAATTCTTTGCCGATGCTGTTTCTGTTTTAGGCATATATAAACTTGAGATTGTTCCTAAAGTTAAGATTAATAGATAGATAATGGCTAAATGTTTTCTTTTCATGTTCTCTCCCCCTCAACAGCCAGTCTGTCCAGAAGAGGGATATCTTAAACTACTAAATTGATTCATTTAAGAATGTTTTCGTAAACGCAGCTGCTACCTGAACAAGGGGTCCATTTCCGCTTCAGGATGCTCGCTTTCCGCGGGGCGGGCGGTGAGCCTCCGCTGCGCCCGTTCCGCTCATCCCGCAGGAGTCTCACACCTCAATCAACCTAAGAGATCGCCTCTCTTAAAAAAATGAGCCTTTTTAAAAAAGAAAAAGGGGTCTGGCCCCTTTTCTTTCATCTTACTTTATTTCGGCGAAAACCATCCGGTCCTTGCCGTTAATATCATTGATGACTGAAACATCGGCAGCGGGGAAAGTTCCCTGCAAAAGTGCAGCTACAGCCTTTCCCTGGCCCGCTCCAATTTCAAAGCCAATGAGTCCCGGCTTTTTAATAGCTTTGGGAAGCTGCTCCATAAATCGCCGGTAAAAATCCAGACCATCCGCTCCTGCAAATAACGCACGGTGCGGCTCATGGCCCGTAACAACAATAGACATATCTTTCTTGTCTTCTATCGGAATATACGGCGGGTTTGACAGGATGATGTCAAACCTTCTCCCATCTGCAATCAGGGGCAATAGCATATCTCCTGAAACAAAGCTTACATCTGCCTTCAGCTCTTCGCTGTTCTTTCTTGCTGCCTCAAGGGAGGGCACTGCAATATCCGTTGCAGTAACATTCAATTCAGGAACTTCAAGCTTCATGGTGATGGCAATAGCACCGCTTCCAGTCCCGATATCTGCGAGCTCCAAATCGTTCCTGCCCGGAAAGATTCCAGGAATTTTCCCGATGGTATGATAAATCAGCTCTTCCGTTTCAGGTCTTGGGATAAGGACCTCTTCATTCACCATAAATGTCCTGCCGTAAAACTCCTCTGATCCTATTATATATTGAACAGGCTTGCCATCAGCATGTCGCTTTACAGCCTTTTCGAAGGATAAGCCAGCTTCTTTCGGCAGCAAGTCCTGCAGGCTGGCGAGCAATTGGGACCTGCTCATGCCCAGGATATGCTTCAGCAGGATTTCACCGGCATTTTCATCGCGTCCATTTTCTTTTAAAAAAGAAGAAGCCCAATTCAGGGCTTCATATACTTTCGTAAATGAATTAGTCATCCGAATTTTCCAGTCTTGAAGATTGATCTTCAAGGATCAGAGCATCAATCACTTCATCAAGCTTTCCTTCAATGATTTGATCAAGCTTCTGAATGGTTAATCCAATCCGGTGGTCCGTAACCCGGTTTTGAGGGAAATTATATGTTCTGATCCGTTCAGAACGGTCTCCTGTTCCAACCGCAAGCTTTCTGTTTTGATCATATTCTGCCTGTGCTTCACGCTGAAATTTGTCATACACGCGGGCACGAAGAACCTTCATCGCTTTTTCCTTATTTTTTATTTGAGATTTTTCATCCTGGATGGAAACGACAGTATTCGTCGGAAGATGGGTAAGGCGGACAGCCGACATGGTGGTATTAACGCTCTGCCCTCCAGGACCGCTTGATGCAAAGGTATCCACACGGATATCTTTATCATGTATCTCAATTTCAACCTCTTCAGCCTCAGGCAAAACCGCTACCGTTGCCGTTGAAGTATGGATACGGCCTCCTGACTCGGTTTCCGGAACACGCTGAACACGGTGGGCGCCATTTTCAAACTTCAGCTTGGAATATGCTCCTTTTCCGTTGATCATGAAGATAATTTCTTTAAAGCCGCCAAGTCCTGTGGGGCTCGATTCCATGACTTCCGTCTTCCAGCCCTGTACCTCCGCAAAACGGCTGTACATTCTGTAAAGGCTTCCTGCAAATAATGCAGCTTCATCCCCTCCTGCAGCTCCCCTTATTTCCATGATTACGTTTTTATCATCATTCGGGTCTTTTGGAATCAAGAGGATTTTCAGCTTTTCTTCCCAATCTGTCAATGAATCTTCAAGCTCACTGAGTTCTTCTTTTACCATTTCGCGCATTTCCGGATCAAGCTTTTCCTCAAGCATGGCCTTAGCGTCCCCATGCTGCTCTTTCACCTGCTTATATTCCTTGTATGCCATCACGGTGTCCTGAATGTCCGATTGCTCTTTTGAGTACTCTCTCAGCTTCTTCGAGTCATTAATGATTTCCGGATCGCTTAGCAATTCATTTAATCTTTCATATCTATCTTCAACAGCCTGTAATCGATCAAACACAATATTCACCTCATAATATTTCCGGCTTTTCTTCTGGCCGCTCACGATGAGTTAGGCCAAAAAAGGTGCCTGATTGGTCAATGGGCGTTCAAGGCATATGTTTTCCTATGCCATTTCAGTTTCTCCATATAGTGTCATTATAGTATAGGTGAAGAATACACGTCAAAGACAATCAAACACATCAATGGAGCAGAAAAGCCTGTTTCTGCCTAATTATGCGCTATTTGCTATATCGCTGTATGTTCTTTTTAGCTTTCCCATAAAAGAAATGAAAATTACCTGCTGCCTCATACGTCCTGTTCAGCCTTCAAACAGTCTCTATCAGAAAAAATGAAGCCAAAATGTTCTGCAGACTGCTTGTCATTGCAGGCATGGTCCTTAAAATAAAATAAAAAAAAACTGCACAAAGACATTCGTCTTCACGCAGTAATCTATAATTTTGTGCTTTTCCATTCTTTTTCCTTTAGCCTATCTGAACTTCCCGGCACTTCGTGATGATGTCTGCATCTCGGTTCATAGCTTTCCGATGCGCCAACAAGAATGACAGGATCATCATGGGAAGCAGGGGAACCATTAATAAGCCGCTGTGTTCTGCTTGCAGGGGATCCGCATACTGCACACACTGCCTGCAGCTTGGTAACTGATTCAGCCAAAGCCATTAAGTCCGGCACAGGGCCAAATGGTTCGCCGCGGAAATCCTGGTCAAGGCCTGCCAGAATGACGTGATAGCCGCTATCAGCAAGATGCTGCGCTACGTCCACAATTTCATCGTCAAAAAACTGCACTTCATCTATGGCCACAACATCCAGGTCTTCATGGATATATTGAAAAATTTCTGTAGAATGTGAAATTGGTTTTGCTATTACCGATGTACCGCTATGTGACACAACAGCTTCTTTTGCATAGCGATTATCCAAAACCGGCTTAAAGACAGCAATCTGCTGTTTAGCAAATTGAGCGCGGCTGACTCTTTTTATTAATTCCTCGGATTTTCCGGAAAACATGCTTCCGCAAATGAGCTCCATCCAGCCAGATTGTTTCATTACGTACATTGAAACAGCCTCTCCCTTCACACAGTAATAAACTTTCTGAAAAACCACGACCGGGCAGGCCGGAATAAGGCGGGAAAATCATGAGGACTGCCGTTTCTTCAAAAAGGGGGGTATAGGTCTTAAACTCCCCATTTTCGCCTCTTTTACCCGTGGTTTATGTAGCATATGTCTTCTATCTTGCATGAAAAAAACAGGCAAGAAATTGCACTTGCCTGTTTCTGAAGTTTCTTCTTATTACTTAAGGCCGTATTTTTTGTTGAAACGGTCAACACGTCCGCCAGCTTCAGCGAATTTTTGACGTCCAGTGTAGAATGGATGACATTCAGCGCAAGTTTCAACGCGGATATCTTCTTTTACTGAACCAGTTTCAAACTTGTTTCCGCAAGAGCATGTTACTGTTGCAGTTTTATAATTTGGATGAATTCCAGCTTTCATCTTTTTCAGCTCCTTCTGCCCTGAATCATTCGAAACAGAGTTATATAAGGCGAGGATTTATAACTCCTCACAGATATTGTAAAAACACATGAACTCATTATATCAACTATAAACTAGCTTTGCAACTGTTTAATAGAGAATACTAAGAACGTTTTGTTCCTTGAGGGCTCTTTTTCATTTCTTCCTCAAGCTTGGCAAAAAATTCTTCATTGCCCTTCGTTTGTCTCAAGCGGCGCAGAAACTTCTCAGCAAAGTCGGGTGTATCAGACATCGTTTTGCGGATGGCCCATAGTTTATCAAGACGATCCTTGGGAATGAGAAGCTCTTCCTTTCGGGTACCGGAACGGCGGATGTCAATGGCTGGGAAGATGCGTTTCTCTGCAAGAGAGCGATCCAGGTGAAGCTCCATATTTCCTGTTCCTTTAAACTCCTCATAAATCACATCGTCCATCCGTGAACCTGTGTCCACAAGGGCTGTAGCGAGAATGGTCAAGCTGCCGCCTTCTTCAATATTCCTCGCTGCCCCAAAGAAGCGTTTAGGACGATGGAAGGCTGCAGGGTCAATACCGCCTGACAGTGTACGTCCGCTCGGCGGAATGACAAGGTTATAAGCGCGCGCAAGACGAGTTATGCTATCCATTAAAATGATGACATCCCGCTTATGCTCAACAAGGCGCATGGCTCTTTCCAAAACAAGTTCCGCCACTTTAATGTGGTTTTCAGGAACTTCATCGAAAGTGGAACTGACCACATCCCCAGCAACAGAACGCTCAATATCCGTCACTTCCTCAGGGCGTTCATCAATCAGCAGAACGATCAATTCAGCTTCAGGGTGATTGGTTGTGATTGAGTTTGCAATTTCCTTGATCAGCATCGTTTTACCGGCTTTAGGAGGCGCAACGATTAATCCCCTCTGCCCGAATCCAACTGGTGCAAGAACATCCATAATCCTCGTCGATATATGTTTCGGCTCGGTTTCAAGCTTGATTTGGCGATCAGGGTAAAGAGGAGTCAATCCCGGAAAATGGACACGTTCTTTAGCCGATTCCGGGTTGTCCCCGTTCACAGCCTCTACATGCAGAAGCCCATAATACCGTTCATTCTCCTTAGGAGGCCTTACTTTCCCTGACACCTTATCTCCATTGCGAAGATCAAATCTTCGGATTTGCGATGCGGAAATGTAAATGTCCTCCGAGCTCGGAGAATAGTTGATTGGGCGCAGAAAACCAAAACCCTCAGAAGGGATGATTTCAAGAACGCCTTCCATGAAAAGCAGCCCGTCTTGTTCAGCCTGGGCTTTAAGTATTGCAAAGATAAGCTCTTTTTTTGATAGTTTACTGTAATAGGAAACTTTATACTGGCGGGCATGCTCGTATAAGTCCTTTAGCTTCATCGTCTCTAAATTAGAAATTGTTAAATTCATTATGACACCACACTTTATTTAATTAAAACGTTTACACCCGCTTCGCGAAAGAAGAATTTGGATAGTAAAAATTTATTTTTTATTTTGCCGGCAAGGCTTTTTTCTTTTGTAGAAGAGATATTTACTTTCTTACAAGTTAATGAAGAAGTTAATTGAAGGCTTCTTGAAGTTAGGAGTAGTAAGCAGAATTTCTTTTTAAGAAAACTTTTGAAAACAAAACCTATTTTACTTTTTTTGCTTTAATTATTCAACTTTTATTTTTTTACAGCGAAAGCGAGCGATAAAATCCGCCCGCTTTTTTTTGACAGGAGGCACAGCGCCCTTAATCGGCAGGAGCGCTTCCCGTCTTGATATATAAAGGATTCGCTGCAGGAACAAGTGACATCCCGCAGCAGCCAGGTGTATATTCAGGAAATCAGTAGTTGGAAAGATTTGGCTTTCTTTTAAGGCTATGCCTTCCATCAATGAAGCGAACCGTCCCGGATTTGGCACGCATGACAAGGGAATGTGTGATGCCGTGCTGGCCTTTAAACTGAACGCCTTTCAGAAGCTCACCGTCTGTTACACCTGTTGCAGCAAATATAGCATCATCACCGCGCACAAGGTCTTCCATCCTCAAGGTGCTGTTTACATCCAGTCCCATTTTGATGCATCGCTCTAACTCTGCATCGCTCTGCGGCAGCAGTTTCCCCTGTATTTCTCCGCCCAGGCACTTTAGGGCTACTGCAGCGATAACTCCCTCAGGAGCTCCGCCAGAGCCAAACAGAATATCTACGCCTGTCATGTCAAAGGCCGTATTGATGGCACCGGCAATATCACCTTCGTTAATGAGCTTGATGCGCGCTCCGGCCTCTCTTAACTCATGGACAATATCTGCATGGCGGTCCCTGTTCAATACAGTGGCCACTACATCTTCAATATCTTTATTTTTGGCCTTTGCCACTGCTTTAAGGTTGTCCAGAACCGAGGCATTAATATCGATTTGGCCAACTGCTTCAGGTCCGACTGCAATTTTATCCATATACATATCAGGGGCATGCAAAAGGTTTCCGTGATCTGCAATGGCAAGCACAGCCAGCGCATTCCACCCTCCTGCAGCTACGATGTTTGTACCTTCGAGCGGATCTACCGCAACATCAACAAGCGGCCCGGTGCCTAAGCCAAGCTTTTCTCCTATATACAGCATCGGCGCTTCGTCCATTTCCCCTTCGCCGATTACCACTGTGCCCTGCATTGGAATCGTGTTGAATACATCCCTCATGGCAGTAGTAGCTGCATCATCCGCTTCGTCTTTTTTGCCTCTTCCCATCCAGCGTGCTGAAGCCAATGCTGCCAGCTCAGTCACCCGGACAAGCTCCATTGATAGACTTCTTTCCATGTGAGAATCCCCCTAAGTATGTCTAATCTGATTTTTCACGTAAATTAGTATAACACAATAAAGCGAGTACTTTAACACAAATAGGTTTAGAGAAGTTAGGAGATAACGTGTACGCTTTAATGCTTGAGCTGCTCTACTTCCAGAGCAGTCATCTTCTCGCGCCAAATCGTGGCACCAAGTCCTGACAGCTTTTCTACGAGGTGGCTGTATCCGCGGTCAATATGTTCCACCCCTGTTACCTCGGTGATTCCTTCTGCCATAAGGCCGGCAATGACAAGAGCCGCACCTGCCCGCAAATCACTTGCTTTTACCTTTGCACCCTGCAGCTGTACGGGTCCATTTATAATGGCAGCCCTTCCTTCCACCTTAATGGAAGCGTTCATTCTTCTCAGCTCGTCAATATGTTTAAAGCGCGCTCCATATATTGTATCCGTTACGACACTTGAGCCTTCCGCCTTTGTCAGCAATGACGTGAACGGCTGCTGCAGATCAGTTGGAAATCCAGGGTATACAAGGGTCTTTATATCGACTGACTTGAATTTTTGCCCTGGTGAAACAAAAATCTGGTCATCCCCCGCTTCTATATTGACGCCCATTTCCCTAAGCTTTGCTGTCAATGATTCAAGATGCTGCGGAATGACATTATCAATCAGGATTCCATCTCCCGCTGCTGCTGCCAGGATCATGAAGGTTCCAGCTTCAATCCGGTCCGGAATGATTGTATGCTTGCACCCGCTTAGTGATTCGACACCATCAATTCTGATAATATCCGTGCCCGCTCCTTTGATTTTCGCTCCCATATTTGTCAGAAGGGTCGCTACATCAATGATTTCAGGTTCCTTCGCAGCATTCTCAATAACAGTGCGGCCTTTAGCCAGCACAGCAGCAAGCATGATATTGATGGTTGCGCCGACACTTACAACATCAAGATAAATCCTTGCCCCTCTTAACTCGTCCGCTCTCAGGTAAATCGCTCCCTGCTCATTGGTCACCTGTGCCCCAAGCGCTTCAAAGCCTTTGATATGCTGATCGATCGGGCGCGGTCCCAAGTGACAGCCTCCAGGCAGCCCAATCACTGCCTTTTTGAACTTGCCAAGCATGGCGCCCATAAGGTAGTAAGAAGCACGAAGCATCTTCACACGCCCATTTGGGAGCGGCATGGAAATCATTTTGCCCGGGTCGACTGTCATTTCTCCATCCTTAAATTCAACCTCTCCTCCTATTTCTTCAAGAAGAGACTTTAATGTCTGCACATCCGATATATCAGGAAGGCCCTCAATCGTAACTGGGGAATCTCCCAGGATTGTAGCTGGAATAAGAGCAACTGCACTGTTTTTAGCACCGCTGACGCGAATATTTCCTTTTAGAGGATATCCTCCGGCAATTTTAATTTTTTCCATGTTAATACTCCCTTCTACGCTATGCACTGAAGAAGATAGGCTAATGAAAGGCCTGAAACATCAGGCGTATTTTCCCAAAAACCTTTTTTCCAAAAACCGACATCATTCATGTTCTATTGTAATAGTTTACACAAAAATAGAAAAGTCATGTAAAAAAATGAAAAAATTTTACATTTTGCAGAATTTAAGGAAGAATATACAGAAGGGTTTAGGGAGAGTGCTAATCTCCTGAAAAGAAGTTGCCTTTTCACTCAAGGATTCATTAATAGTATCATTCGGCACACTAATGAAATTTCCTTTGCACCCTTTTGCATTCAGCAGAATACTTTTGCGGCAGCAGGAATCGCTGCAGTTGCTGCTCCAAAATCCATCTTAATCTTCTGATTCAGGCATTGATAAAAAATTCCTCTTCGTTTTCAAAAGCATTTTCAATTAAGTGTACAGGATGAGAAGCCGGATTTCCATTTTTCGGGATTGCATAAAATAAAAAAAGCCCTTCCCTTCCTGCCAGATGCGGAGCAATTGTGCAGAGGCTGCCAATAATTCCTAGGCTTGAAGGGAGAGGCTCTATATACGAGAATTGTAATAAAATGATTTACGCCTTGCCGTCAGAACCGAAGTCACGGATTTTCGCGATAACAGTTTCCTTGATCGCTTCACGGCCCGGCCCCATATACTTGCGGGGATCGTAAACCTTCACATCTTTGGTTAATATTTCTCTTACAGCATGTGTAAACACGAGCTGATTTTCCGTATTCACATTAATTTTTGAGGTGCCCAGGGAAATCGCCCTCTGGATGTCTTTAAGCGGGATGCCTGTTCCTCCATGAAGGACAAGCGGGGTATTAGTCAAGTCCCGCACTTCTTCCATTTCTTTAAAGCCCAGATTAGGATCACCCTTATATGGGCCATGAACAGATCCCAGGGCAGGAGCGAAACAGTCAACTCCGGTTTGTTTAACGAGCTCCTCACATTCTTTCGGATCCGCGTAAATGACTCCATCTGCAACAATGTCGTCTTCCTGTCCGCCAACCGTTCCTACCTCTGCTTCTACTGAAACATTCTTGGAATGTGCATATTCTACAACTTTTTTAGTCTCTTCGATATTCTCTTCAATTGGATGGTGGGAAGCATCTATCATTACTGAAGTAAAGCCTGCATCAATGGCCTTTTTGCAGTTTTCGAAGCTTGAACCATGATCTAGATGAATGGCAACAGGAACTGTGATTTCCATATCTTCAAGTAAGCCTTGAACCATCATGACCGTTGTTTTGAATCCGCCCATATGACGGGCAGCGCCTTCTGATACACCAAGGATTACAGGAGATTTTTCTTGTTGGGCAGCAGCTAATATTGCTTGTGTCCATTCAAGGTTATTAATATTGAATTGGCCTACAGCATATTTTTCTTCAAGAGCTTTGTTGAGCATTTCTTTCATGGATACTAAAGGCATGTAATTTCCTCCTACCAGTCATTAATCCTGCAAGTTAGCATTCTATCTAGATATTACATCCGGCTTTCTATCGGCACCGCCAATCGGCCGAGTAATACCGTTCCATATTAAGCATATCAAGATGATCCCAAAACAGCAACAAATTATCTGAACTGTTATATTAGAGGATAAATTCAGAAAAAAACCTTAAAAAACGGCAATCTTATAAAAAGAGAGCCGCGGGGTTTGAGCATACTTTCTATTTCCCGATGAATGGCAAAGATTAATTAGATTTGACAGGCAGATATTCCCTTACCGCTGCCCGGATATCATCAATGTCAAAAGGCTTGGCAAAGTGTGTCATTGCACCTAGATCCTTCGCTTCCTGTATCATATCCAGTTCACCATAAGCAGTCATGATGATTACCCGGATATCAGGATCGACTTGTTTCATACGCTTCAGAATTTCAATTCCATCCATCCCCGGTATTTTCATATCTAATAGCACCAAATCCGGAGAATGGGTATTCACAACATCCAGGGCCTGAATTCCATTTGCAGCCTGAAAGGTTTCGTAGCCCTCTTTATGAAGCACTTCATTGAGCAAAATTCTAATCCCGAATTGGTCGTCAACAATTAATATTTTTCCTTTCATTCTCTCACCTCTTTCTTATTTGAAGGCTCTGCTAAATTTTCCTGCTGATTCTTCGGCTCAAGACTTCAGGGGCTGCGCAAGCCAACTCACAGCCTGAGTCCTGCAGGGTCTCTCCTCCCGCGCTATTTTCACAGGAGTCAAACGAACCCACTTAATCAACAAATGTAACTTAACAAAGCCTATTTGAAAGAATTACGACCTCATTTGCAGCCTTAGCTTCAATTATTTACTTTTATGCATCAAATCCCGCTGCCGCAACGTGAAGCTAATTCCAGCTATTTACTTTTAATGTATTATTCCTTTATCAATAATTCGCCAATTGTCAGCAAATTCCTTCTTTCTCCTATTTCAAAGTGAAAAATTTAGCTATTTTTCACTTTCCATATTAATAGAGGCAGTAAACTCTCATTTTACATACATCAGAAAGGGGAAATCATGCAGATTTGTACTGCCGGCTGTTCTCCAGCCTCACTTTTTAGGCATCATAAAAACTGCTTTGCTTCCGTAAAGATTGCCTTTGTTCTATAATAATATCATCATTGAGATTAAAGGAGATTTTCTATGCTTAAAATGTTCTCCACCCAGCTTACAGGGGTATTTAAGAAATTAATGGATGAAGAAAGCTTTAGCTTTGAAGACAGTGCCCGTTTGCTCGCTCAAGCAGCCATCGGGGACGGTACCATTTATATACACGGAACGGGCGAAATGAAAGGAATCCTTGCAGAAGCCTTCGATGGACCTGAAATTTTCCCTCATGCCAAACCTTACGATACGGCATCCGGCAGCCCTGCCCTGACTATTGAAGACAGAGTACTCATCTTCACAAGATATGCCAATGATCCCGAAGCACTTTCACTGGCAGAAACCCTCAGGGAACAGCACATCCCAACTGCAGCCGTTTCTTCGATCATGGCTGATGAAGAGCGATCATTAGAAAAAATTACAGATGTTCATGTTGATCTAAGACTAAAAAAAGGGCTCCTCCCTGATGAAACAGGCGGCAGGTACGGCTACCCTTCACTAATGGCTGCCCTATTCGCCTATTACGGAATTAAATTCACGTTGGAAGAAATATTGCAAGAGTACGAATAAAAAAGCGCAAGCGCCTGTTCAGCCCGTGAAGCAAATAGGGTTTTGTCCTTAGAAGGCGCTCTTTGCCTTCAATTCTGATGTGGCTTATGACCTCGAGAGGCTAG
Source organism: Bacillus sp. MUM 13 (assembly GCF_001866725.1). Taxonomy (NCBI): domain Bacteria; kingdom Bacillati; phylum Bacillota; class Bacilli; order Caryophanales; family Bacillaceae; genus Bacillus; species Bacillus sp. MUM 13. The sequence goes on along the minus strand of NZ_MLYQ01000027.1, from coordinate 89,694 downwards.
GCGCTGGAGCTGGATTAATAAAAAAGCGAAAGCGCCTGTTCAGCCCGTGAAGCAAATAGGGTTTTGTTCTTAGAAGGCGCTCTTTGCCTTCTGAGGACAAAACATCTTTTGCACAGCGGGCTAGGCGCTGAAGCTGGATTAAAAAAGCGCAAGCGCCTGTTCAGCCTTGACCAGCATAAGACGCATCAGACTAGAAGGAGCTCTTTGCCTTCAATTCTGATGGGGCTTATGACCTCGAGAGGCCAGGTGCTGGATTACATAATAAGCGCAAGCGCCTTGCATAGCGGAACAAAAAAAATTACGCCATTTCCCGCGATCTGGAGCTTTTAACGCAAAAAACACCCCGCATCCAATGCCTGGATGCGGGGTGTTTTTAAACTGCTCAATCAGTTAGAATTATTTTTCACTGAATTGCAGGGATGCGTCAACAAAGTCGCGGAATAACGGCTGCGGGCGGGTTGGGCGTGAGATAAATTCCGGGTGGAATTGTGATGCCACAAACCATGGGTGATCCTTCAATTCGATAATTTCCACTAGTCTGCCGTCAGGGCTAGTTCCAGAGAAAATGAATCCAGCTGTTTCCATGGCCTGGCGATAGTGATTATTGAATTCAAAACGGTGGCGGTGGCGCTCATAAACCACTTCGTCCTGATAAGCAGCATGGGCTTTAGTGCCTTCTGTCAACTTACATGGATATAATCCAAGACGAAGGGTGCCTCCCAAGTCTTCAACATCCTTTTGTTCAGGAAGAAGATCGATGATCGGATCCGGTGTTTCCAGATTAATTTCCGCTGAATGGGCACCTTCAAGTCCGAGCACATGGCGGGCATATTCCACTGATGCCAGCTGCATGCCAAGGCAAATGCCAAGGAATGGAACCTGATTGATCCTAGCATACTCGATAGCTGAAATCTTCCCTTCAATTCCACGGTCGCCGAAGCCTCCAGGAACAAGGATGCCGTCAGCATCTCCAAGCAGTTCATTCACATTTTCTCTTGTCACTTCTTCTGCATTCACCCATTTGATGTCAATATCTGAATCAAACGTGTAACCAGCGTGTTTCAACGCTTCTACTACAGAAATGTATGCATCCTGCAGCTCAACGTATTTACCTACAAGAGCAATTTTAGTTGTCTTGGATAGGGAAGTCACTTTTTCAACTAGCGCCTTCCACTCTGTCATTTCAGCTTCCTGGCAATCCAGCTTCAAGTGGTCGCACACAATCTGGTCCATTTTCTGCTGCTGAAGCGCAAGCGGGATGGAATAAAGAGTATCAGCATCTTCACATTCAATAACTGAATTTGTGTCTATATCACAGAATAGGGCAATTTTATCCTTCATGTCCTGTGAAATCGGCATTTCTGTACGAACTACAATGATATTTGGCTGAATGCCAAGGCTGCGAAGCTCTTTAACACTATGCTGGGTCGGCTTTGTTTTCAGCTCTCCTGCAGCTTTAATATAAGGAACAAGCGTACAATGGATGTACATAACATTATCGCGGCCAATATCACTCTTGATCTGGCGGATAGCTTCAAGGAATGGCAGTGATTCGATATCTCCGACTGTTCCGCCGATTTCTGTGATTACAACGTCTGCATTTGTTTCATGTCCAGCACGGAAAACCCGGTCTTTGATTTCATTTGTAATGTGGGGGATAACCTGGACCGTTCCTCCCAGATAATCTCCTCTGCGCTCTTTTCTAAGAACTGTAGAGTAGATTTTACCTGTCGTTACATTGCTGTGCTTACCAAGGTTGATATCGATAAACCTTTCATAATGGCCAAGATCCAAATCTGTTTCAGCGCCATCATCGGTTACGAATACCTCTCCATGCTGATAAGGGCTCATTGTCCCAGGGTCTACGTTAATGTATGGATCGAATTTCTGAATTGTAACATTCAGCCCTCTATTTTTTAATAATCTTCCTAATGAAGCTGCTGTAATTCCTTTTCCCAGGGAAGAAACTACTCCGCCTGTAACAAAAATATATTTTGTCATCATATATCCCCCTTCAAGTTTTTCCATGATTGCCTGTCCCAAAAAAAGACTGTCCTAAAGAACCAATTATGAATTCTCAAATAGTTTTTCCATAAAAAGAGAATTCATTTCTAAAAAACAAAAAAATGATGTTTTTTGAATGTATCAGTCATTCATCCATCATTTGATTAGCCCTGCTATTTCTGCTTATCTTATTTTGAAAAACAAAAACGCTCCGCTTACAAAAGTAAGGGAGCGGTATAATTTATCAACGTGTCCTTTTTTAAGGAGCCCAAAAATGATTCTACAAATTTCGATGATAAAAGTCAAGCACTTCTTATTTTTCTTTTTCCTCATCATCATCCAAATCTTCTTCATCTTCATCTTCTTCATCATCTTCGTCGATATCAAACTCTTCATCTTCAATAATGTCTTCGTCAAGATCTTCTTCATCTTCATCATCTTCTAAAAGATCGTCATCTTCATCCTCATCGAGACCATCATCCAGAAGATCATCTTCATCTTCGTCTAAATCATCAATATCTTCTTCAAAGTCCAGATCTTCATCCTCAAGCTCATCGAAGTCATCATCTGCAACAGCAGCTTTTTTGCCTTTTTTCTTCTTAGGCTTAGCTGTATGAACTACTTCCTCTTCAATCTGGTCGAATGGATACCAGGTTTTCAATCCCCAGCGGTAGTCTCCAAGTGATGTAAAGCGGCCATCCACATTCAAATCTGTATAAAACTGTGAAATTTTGCGTTCTTTCTCCGCTTTGCTCATTCCTTGAAGAGCAGTCAGCTCTGCCATAATATCTGAAAAAGATAATGGTTCATTTCTTTCAACAAGCAATTCATAGGTCATTTCTATTAAAGACATTTCTTTTATTTGCTCTTTTGTGAAATTTTTCAAACTCAAAACCAGCACGTCCTTTCTCTATTCCAACAGCCTATATGTTTTCTGCATAAAAAATAATATACAAGATATAATTTCTGCCATTCTTCGCCCATTTTCAAGGCATATTTATCATTATAAACAATATAATCGTGTTTATGCTAGTTCTATCTTAATCTTTCAGTGATTTTCCGCACCTTTAAACGGGGACAATACCCTTCATTCCATCCAAATTGTTTATGCCGAATCTTCATTCTTGCCTCATCGCCCGGTTTTTATAAGTGAGGCTCCGCACCTCTTGAAATTATTTCGGCTTCAGGCGCCTGCAAACAATGCAGGCAGATCAGCAATGGGCAAACAAACACATAGAACATTAATAGAGTCTAAAAAAAGCAATGGAAGTCAATTTCCACTGCTTTTTCTATCGATATCGTTTACTTGGAATTACCTGCTGATTTTAGCTGCAGGTGTCCGTTTTCTGCTTCAAGCCGGACTCCGCACTTTTTTAGCCGGCACTTACATGGCTTTTTACATATTCCTTCTGTACTGGCCGCCAACCTCATAGAGTGCATGCGTGATTTGGCCAAGGCTTGCTGTTTTTACGCAATCCATCAATTCGGCAAAGATATTTTCACCCTGTACGGCAGCTGCTTTCAATCTTTTTATCGACTCTTCATACTGGCTGCTGTTTGCATTTTGGAAATTACGCAAATTGGTGATTTGCATTTCCTTTTCCTCCCTAGTCGCACGGGCAATTTCCATTGAGTTCATCGCTTCTTCAGAAGGAGGGTTTGGATTAAGATAGGTGTTCACTCCGATGATCGGAAGTTCTCCGGAATGCTTTTTCATTTCATAATGCATGGATTCATCCTGAATTTTTCCGCGCTGATATTGGGTTTCCATTGCCCCAAGAACTCCGCCTCTGTCATTGATCCGGTCAAACTCCTGAAGCACGGCCTCCTCCACCAGATCTGTCAGTTCTTCCACGATAAATGCTCCCTGAAGCGGGTTTTCGTTCTTGGACAGGCCATGCTCTTTTGTAATAATCATCTGGATGGCCATCGCCCGCCGCACTGATTCCTCTGTAGGAGTTGTTATGGCTTCATCATAAGCATTTGTATGAAGTGAATTACAATTGTCCTGCAGGGCCATCAGAGCCTGCAGAGTGGTTCTGATATCGTTGAAATCAATCTCCTGGGCATGCAGAGAACGCCCAGAGGTCTGGATATGATATTTCAGCTTCTGGCTCCGCTCATTGGCTCCGTATTTATTCTTCATCACTGTAGCCCAGATTCGGCGCGCCACACGGCCGATTACACTGTATTCCGGGTCAAGGCCATTTGAAAAGAAGAATGATAGATTTGGAGCAAAGTCATCAATATTCATGCCTCTGCTTAAGTAATATTCCACATACGTAAATCCATTTGCCAGGGTAAAGGCCAATTGGGATATCGGGTTTGCACCTGCTTCCGCAATATGATAGCCGGAAATAGAGACAGAATAATAATTCCGCACTTTATGATTGATAAAGTATTCCTGGATATCTCCCATCATCCTCAGCGCAAATTCAGTAGAGAAGATACACGTGTTCTGCCCTTGATCCTCCTTCAGGATATCTGCCTGGACTGTCCCTCTGACTGTTTGAAGCGTGAAGGCCTTCACCTCTGCAAATTCCGTTTCCGTCAGCTTCCGTCCAAGCTCGGCCTCTTTCTTCTCCGCCTGCTGCTCAATAGCTGTGTTCATATACATGGCCAGAATGATTGGCGCCGGGCCATTGATGGTCATGGATACCGAAGTTGAAGGATGGCAGAGGTCAAATCCTGCATAGAGCTTTTTCATATCATCCAGTGTACAAATGCTGACGCCGCTTTCTCCAACCTTTCCGTAAATATCCGGCCTGTAATCCGGGTCCTCTCCGTAAAGCGTTACAGAATCAAATGCTGTGCTCAGCCTTTTTGCATTGTCATCCTTTGAAAGATAGTGGAACCGTTTGTTGGTCCGGTCCGGAGAGCCTTCGCCGGCAAACTGCCTCTTCGGATCCTCTCCCTCTCGTTTAAACGGAAATACACCCGCTGTATAAGGGAAATAGCCCGGCACATTTTCACGGTACACCCAGCTCAGAATTTCGCCATAATCTGCATAGCGCGGAAGAGAAACCTTTGGAATAAGGAGGCCTGAAAGGCTTTTTGTTTTTAGCTCTGTGACAATCTCCTTGTCACGAACCTTTGTAACCAGACGGTCACCGGAATACTTTTCTTTAAACGCTGTCCACTCCTCCAGGATTCTCCTTGATTCTGCACTCAGTCCGGAAGCCGTCTCTTCTTTTAGTGATTCCAGAGATTGAATGATACTTTCACTGTTTCCCTGCTCTCTAACCGCAGCAATGGCACCCTCCAGCTGAAAGATCCGTCTCGCCACTTGTGACTGCTGCTGTGACTGCTTATGATAGTTCCTTACCGCTTCAGCAATTTCACGCAGATAATATCTTCGGTCATTCGGAATAATCATGTTCTGCTTTTGAACATCAGCATCCTTGGAGAAAGATGTGCCCCAATTTGTTCCCGTTTTTTCATTTACCTTTTCCACCAATGCAGCAAATAGTGCGTTGGTGCCTGCATCATTAAACTGTGAAGCAATGGTCCCATAAACAGGCATCCGGCCAGGATCTTCATCAAAAAGTACATGGCTTCTCTGGTATTGCTTTTGCACCTGGCTTTTCGCATCTTCAGATCCTTTGCGCTCGTACTTATTAATGACAATCAAATCGGCATAATCAATCATGTCGATTTTTTCAAGCTGAGAAGGAGCCCCAAACTCACTTGTCATCACATACAATGAAACATCGCAGATATCTGCTATTTCCGCGTCACCCTGGCCAATACCGCTCGTCTCTACGATAACCAGATCATAGCCTGCAGCTTTTACTACTGAAATGGCATCCCTGATGGCAAGGGAAAGCTCGCTTTTGGAATGGCGTGTTGCAAGACTTCTCATATAAACCCGGTTTGAGAAAATAGCATTCATTCGAATGCGGTCGCCAAGGAGTGCTCCGCCGGTTTTTTGCTTGGTTGGATCAATGGAGAGGATGGCTACGGTTTTCTCGGGAATCTCATTAATGAACCTGCGGATCAGTTCATCCGTTAATGAACTTTTTCCGGCACCGCCTGTTCCTGTAATACCGATAACGGGCACTTGATTAGCTGCATTCTTAATTTGCTCAAGAAGACCTTCAGCAGCAGCTGCTGTTTCATCAGCGGCATCCAGCCGGTTTTCAGCTAGTGTTATAAATCTGGCTACAGCACCTGTATTGCCTGATTTAAGTTCATCGAGCTGTCCAGAAATAGAAGGATTGACTGTCGGGAAGTCGCATTCCTCAAGCATTTTATTAATCATGCCCTGAAGCCCGTTTGTCCTTCCATCCTCCGGCGAAAAAATACGGGCAATCCCATATTCATGAAGTTCCTGGATTTCACGCGGAATGATAACGCCTCCGCCTCCTCCATAGATGCGGATATGCGAGGCGCCCCGCTCTTTTAGAAGGTCATACATATATTTAAAATACTCAACATGCCCGCCTTGATAGGAAGACATGGCAATGCCCTGCACATCTTCCTGGATGGCGGCGCTGACCACCTCTTCAACAGAACGGTTATGTCCAAGATGGATGACCTCCGCCCCGCTTGATTGAAGGATTCTTCTCATAATGTTAATTGAAGCATCATGACCATCAAATAAACTCGAGGCCGTGACAAAACGAATATGATTTTTTGGTTTATAAGCTTCCACTGTGCTCATTTTGCCCCTCCTTAGGGTAAAAGTCAGAATCTGCATTTTTTAAAAATAAACCCCTGATCAGCATTTCAGTCTGAAGTTCAATGTACTCCTCTAACGAAAACAGTTTATGGAGAGCCCATCTCCGGAAACTCCACATTTGGCCCTGCACAAATATGTTGTGGGAAACGATTTTTATTTGCTGGTCTGATAATTGAAGCTCGCCATTTTCCACACATCGGGTAATGACCTTCTCAAACATCCCCACCATCTCAAGCTCCTTATTCAGAACATATGGCAGCGCATCCCTTGTTAAGGATTTAACCTCCTGATACATCACAAGCACTTCATCCTGCATATCATCCATCACTTGAAAAAAATAAGAAATTGTCCGCTTCAGGCTTTCAATGGTGCCGCTATTATATTCCAATTCCTTCTGCAGCCTTTCTTTGACCTCATCGTAGATGAAATCGCATACAAGATACAGCACATCTTCCTTTGTACGTATGTACTCGTAAAGAGTGCCGATGCTAAAACCGGATGCTTTTGCAATTTCGCGCGTTGTGGTCCTGTGAAATCCTTTTTCCTTAAACAGAGTTACGGCGCCCTTGATCATTTGATTTCGTCTCATACTGACGAGGCGCTCATCTTTGACAGAGGCATGAACTTCTCTCTTTTTCATACAGCACCACCTTCAGCCTTGATAGATGCCTCTTTCTCTAAAAACGGCCTTTAATGAATCTCCAAGGCGTTAAACATGCAACATTAGCTAAACAGTGAAACTTCCGCTTGCAGAAGTTTCACTTAAAATGGATGTTATTTTGTGATCATTCTTGAGATAACAAGCTTTTGGATTTCTTGAGTGCCTTCATAGATTTGTGTGATTTTTGCATCTCTCATATAGCGTTCTACCGGATAGTCTTTCGTATAGCCATAGCCACCGAACACCTGAACCGCTTCCGTGGTCACTTTCATGGCCGCATCACCGGCGAATAATTTAGACATAGCCGATTCCTTTCCGTAAGGAAGCCCTTCGGATTCAAGCCATGCTGCCTGATACGTCAATAGCCTTGACGCTTCAACGCTCGTGGCCATTTCTGCAAGCTTAAAGCCAATCCCCTGCTGTGCTGCAATCGGCTTGCCGAATTGCTCGCGTTCCTTTGCATAATCTATGGCTGCATCTAATGCACCTTGAGCAATTCCTACCGCTTGGGCCGCAATTCCGTTTCTTCCGCCGTCAAGAGTCATCATTGCAATTTTAAAGCCTTCACCTTCTTTTCCAAGAAGGTTTTCTTTCGGCACTCTGCAATCTTCAAAAATAATCTCAGTTGTCGGTGATGAACGGATGCCGAGTTTCTTTTCTTTTTTGCCGACACTGAATCCTGCAAAATCTTTTTCCACGATAAAAGCACTCGTGCCTTTTTGTTTGGATTCCGGATCAGTAAGGGCAAACACCACATAGGTATCGGCAATGCCGCCATTTGTGATAAAAATTTTCGATCCATTTAGGATATAATGATCTCCATCCAGTCTGGCAGTCGTTCTCATGCCGCCTGCATCCGAGCCTGAGCCCGGTTCTGTCAGTCCGTAAGCACCGATTTTTTCTCCCTGTGCCATAGGACGGAGATATTTTTGTTTTTGTTCTTCAGAACCAAATTTAAAGATTGGCCATCCAGCAAGCGACGTGTGTGCTGATAGAGTCACCCCTGTAGAGGCACATACGCGTGAAAGTTCTTCAACTGCAATGCAATAGGCAAGAAAGTCACTGCCTATGCCGCCGTATTCCTCCGGCCATGGAATGCCTGTCAATCCCAGTTCGGCCATTTTATCGAAAATTTCACGATCGAATCTTTCTTCTTCATCACGTTCCGCCGCTGTCGGGGCCACTTCATTCCTTGCAAAATCGCGTACCATTTTACGAATCATTTCATGTTCTTCTGTTAGTTTGAATTGCATCTATAAGTCCCCCATTATCATATTTTAGCTTTAGTCACCGTTCTACAGATGCTTGCTGATCACAATCCGCTGTATTTCACTGGTGCCTTCATAGATTTCTGTGATTTTAGCGTCCCGGAAGTACCTTTCAACCGGATAATCCTTTGTATATCCGTAACCTCCATATACCTGAACAGCTTCGCTTGTAACCTCCACTGCTGTTCTTGAGGCAAAAAGCTTGGCCATGGAGGCCTCTTTTCCGCACGGCAAACCTTGGGATCTTAAATATGCCGCATGATATACAAGCAGCCTTGCAGCTTCAACACTTGTGGCCATTTCTGCAAGCTTAAAGCCCACTCCCTGAAGATAGGAAATTGGTTTTCCGAACTGCACACGCTCTTTCGCATACTGAACTGCATATTCGTATGCCCCCTCGGCAATGCCGAGTGCCTGGGTGGCAATGCCTATTCTCCCTGCATTCAGATTGGCCATGGCAATCTTATAGCCGTCGCCTTCATCTCCAAGCATATTCCCAGCAGGCACTCTCATATCTTCAAATGTAAGCTGGACAGTCCTTGAGCCAAGCAATCCCATTTTATGTTCATCTTTTCCGATGATTAGCCCTGGTGTGTCTTTTTCTACAATGAACGCTGAAATTCCCCTGCTTTTATCTGAAGGGCTTGTTGAGGCAAAAACAATGTAAATGTCAGCTTCCCCGCCATTTGTAATAAATACCTTGGAGCCGTTAAGCCTGTAATGGCCGTCTTCTTTTATTGCCCTCGTCTTCAGGTTGGCTGCATCTGATCCGGCACTTGGCTCAGTCAAAGCAAACGCGCCTAGATATTTCCCTGAAGCAAGCTTTGGAACAAACCTTTTCTTTTGTTCGTCTGTGCCAAAGTAAAGAATCGGGTTCGTTCCTACAGAGGTATGGACGGAAAGAATAACACCGACTGTAGGGCTTACCTTCGAGATTTCATGAATCGCAATGATGTACGACATATAATCCATTCCTGCTCCGCCATACTCTTCTGGAACTGGAATCCCCATCAGGCCTAACTCACCCATTCTTTTAACGATTGATCTTGGAAACACACCCGCTTCCATTTCCCCTATAAACGGCTCGATTTCCTTCTTAGCAAAATCCCGCACCATTTTCCGCATCATGTTTTGTTCTTCATTTAATTGAAAGTTCATACGTGCCTCCCTCAGATGCAAACTCTATGCCTGTTCGTCATAGTTATAAAAACCGCGGCCAGTTTTTTTGCCAAGCCATCCTGCTTTTACATATTTCCTCAGCAGCGGGCAAGGACGGTATTTGTCATCCCCAAACCCCTCATGTAAAGTCTCCATGATATATAAACAGGTATCCAATCCGATAAAGTCAGCTAGTGTAAGCGGTCCCATCGGGTGGTTCATTCCAAGCTTCATCACATCATCGATCGCCTCTTTTGATGCGACGCCTTCATATAGGGTGTAAACCGCTTCATTGATCATCGGCATTAAGATCCTGTTGGAAACAAATCCCGGAAAGTCATTTACTTCAACAGGAACCTTTTTTAGCGATAGAGCTGTTTCATGAATAAGCGTGTAGACATCATCCGCAGTAGCCAGGCCGCGGATGATTTCCACGAGCTTCATAACAGGAACAGGATTCATGAAATGCATGCCGATTACCTTCTCCGGCCTTGTTGTGGCAGCAGCAATTTCAGTAATTGGAAGGGATGATGTATTAGTAGCTAAAATCGCATGCTCTGGAGCAATTTTGTCCAGTTCTGAGAAAAGCTTTGACTTGATGTCCATATTCTCAATGGCTGCCTCTATGACCAGATCAGCATGCTGCGCATTTTGCAGATCTGAGGACAGTTCAAGACGGGATAGCGCCTTATCTCGGTCTTCCTCTGTCATTTTTCCTTTTGAGGTTTGGCGAATCAGGTTTTTTTCTATAACTGATAAGCCTTTTTCTGCAAACTCAGGCTTCAGGTCATGCAGAATCACTTGATAGCCGCTCATGGCAAAGACCTGGGCAATTCCCGATCCCATTTGCCCTGCCCCTATCACCATAACTTTATTAATATTCATGGATATGCCTCCTTAAAGACGAGTGGATTTACATCATGCAGCTTTATAGTCGTTCAATTATGCTTACAATCAGCCTTTTGGGACCTCAATCATAATGGCATCTCCCTGCCCGCCTCCGCTGCAGATTGCCGCTATTCCAACTCCGCCGCCCCGGCGCTTTAATTCATGCATCAAGGTAATGATAATTCTTGCTCCGCTTGCTCCGATTGGATGCCCGAGCGCAACTGCCCCGCCATTCACATTGACTTTTTCAGGATCTGTGCTTGCCAGCTTTCCGCTTGCAAGAGCCACTGCGGCAAACGCTTCATTTATTTCAAAAAGGTCAATTTCCTCTAATTTCTTCCCTGTTTTTTCTAAAATGGCGTTAATAACCAGCCCAGGAGTTTTCGGGAAATCCTTCGCTTCAACAGCTACCTCCGCATGCCCGATAATATATGCCTCTGGCTTTTTCCCTTCTTTTTGGGCACGTTCCTCACTCATCAATACAAGCGCCCCGGCACCATCATTCACTCCCGGAGCATTTCCGGCTGTTATGCTGCCTTCGTTATTAAATGCTGGTCCAAGCTTCGCAAGCTTTTCAACTGAAGTGTCTCTGCGGGGTGCTTCATCATGCTCGACGATAACCGGCTCTCCCTTTCGGACAGGAACGGTTACAGGGACAATTTCCTCTGCAAAAATCCCTCCTTCTATTGCAGAAATGGCCCTTTGATGGCTTCTGTATGACCAATCATCCTGTTCCTCTCTTGTCAGTCCAAGTTCTTCTGCCGTGCTGTTTCCATAGGTTCCCATGTGGGCACCCGTAAAGCTGCAGCTAAGGCCGTCATGAATCATCAAATCCTTCAAAGGAGCATCTCCCATACGAAGTCCCCATCTGGCTTTCGGAAGGAAATACGGCGCATTGCTCATAGATTCCATGCCGCCTGCCACGATAACCTCTTCATCTCCAAGGCGGATAATCTGATCCGCAAGCGTCACGCTTCTTAGCCCTGATGCACACACCTTATTGATCGTTTCTGTTTTAACTTCCCAAGGAATGCCTGCATGCCTGGCTGCCTGCCTGGAAGGAATTTGCCCCTGTCCTGCCTGAAGAACATTCCCCATGATTACTTCATCTACCTGGCTGCCTGAAATTCCGGCACGCTCCAATGCCTCTTTAATGGCAAATCCTCCAAGCTCTGATGCTGTAAAACTGCTTAATCCTCCGCCAAACTTTCCAAATGGTGTTCTCACTCCGCTGACAATAACTGTTTTAGCCATAATGGGTTCCTCCTCTAATTTCAATCCAGTTTTTCTCTCATCCAGCCGAAAATCCTAAGATTTGCCGATTAGCAAGCGTTGACTGAACGCTCGCTCGAAATCCAGCCAAAAAAACATCATCCAATGTAAGCGCTTTACTATAGTTTACACAATATAAAGAAAAATTTAAATAATAAAGTAACAAAAAGCGGAAGCGCCTTGGTCAGCTTGCGAAGCTAGAATTACATGAAAGGCCTGCTTCCAAAATAAAAATATTATTTTTAGAAACAGGCCTTCATCCTTTATTCAAATCTATTGGTTGTGCGGTATTTAAGACGCCAGGTTTTTGCCTTCGCCAATTACGGATTTCTCCAATAATTCTGCGACATCATACGTTTTTACGTCTTCTTCTACTTCCTTCGCTTTTGTACCATCTGTTATCATTGTCAGGCAGTAAGGGCAGCCAGAGCTGATGACGGATGGGTTCACTTGGAGTGCCTGCTCAGTCCTGGCTACATTGATGCGGTTGCCGGTTTCCTCTTCCATCCACATCAAGCCGCCGCCCGCTCCGCAGCACATTCCTTTTTCACGGTTTCGTTCCATTTCGACAAGCTTAACTCCTGGTATGGATTTCAAGATATCCCTCGGGGCATCATAAACCTCATTGTAGCGGCCAAGGTAACACGAATCATGGAACGTGATGGTTTCATTTACCGCGTGCTTTGGAGTAAGAAGACCGTCCTTGACAAGCTGTGCCAAAAGCTCGGTATGGTGATACACTTCAGCCTCAAGTCCAAAGTCAGGATATTCATTTTTAAATATATTATAAGCATGAGGATCGATGGTTACGATCTTCTTCACTTCATTCTTCTGGAACTCCTCGATGTTTTTGGCAGCAAGCTCCTGGAAGATGAATTCATTGCCCAGCCGTCGAGGCGTATCTCCAGAGTTTTTCTCCTTGTTGCCGAGAATGGCAAACTTCACACCCGCCTCATTGAGCAATTTTGCAAAGGACAAGGCAATCTTTTGGCTGCGGTTGTCGTAAGATCCCATGGAACCAACCCAGAACAGGTATTCAAACTCCTCATCAGCCTTTTTCATCTCTTTGACCGTCGGAATATGGACATCGTCTCTTATTTCTCTCCAGTCTTCTTTTTCCTTGCGGTTCAATCCCCATGGGTTGCCCTGGCGCTCAATATTCTGCATGGCGCGCTGTGCATCAGGGTTCATTTTTCCTTCCGTAAGCACCAGATAGCGGCGCATATCGATGATTTTATCAACATGCTCGTTCATGACCGGACACTGATCTTCGCAATTCCGGCAGGTCGTGCATGCCCAAAGCTCTTCTTCGGTAATGACTTCTCCTATCAGGCTCGGGTTATAAATCTCTGTCGCAGCAGCAGACTCCTGGACACCCTCATGGGCACCGGCAAGAGCCAGCTGATTTCCCTTTGTATGTCCGAATACAAAGGACGGAACCCATGGCTGCTTAGCTGTAACCACTGCTCCTGTGTTGGTTAAATGGTCACGCATTTTAATAATGATATCCATCGGCGACAGCATTTTTCCTGTGCCGGTTGCCGGACACATATTTGTACAGCGTCCGCATTCCACACAAGCATAAAGATCAATTAGTTGGTATTGAGTAAAATCTTCAATTCTTCCGGCACCAAATGACTCCTGTGACTCATCTTCAAAATCTACCGCCTTTAACTTGCCCGGGTTATCCATGCGATTCAGATAAACATTCGCCGGTCCGGCAATTAAATGCGCGTGTTTGGACTGAGGTACATAAACCAGGAAGGATAATAAAAAGATTAAATGCATCCACCAGGCTATATAGAAAACCGTAATAGCCGCTGAATGTCCCATCCATCTGGTTAAAGATGCAATGCCAGAGGCAACAGGTTCAGACCAGGAAGCAGCTTCATTGTGCCAGATTAGGCCCATTCCGTTCCCAAGCAGGACAGATACCATAAGCCCTCCGATGAAAATCAATACTAGACCTGCCTTAAAGCCCCTTTTCAAGCGGACTAGCTTTTCGATATATCTGCGGTAAAAAGCCCATACTACTGCAACAAGAATGACAAGTGTTACAATTTCCTGAAAAAATGTAAAAGCTGGATATACTGGCCCAAATGGCAAATGCGAGCCTGGGGAAATTCCCTTGATAATGAAATCAATCGCACCAAACTGAACCAAAATGAATCCGTAGAAAAACATCACATGAATCGCTCCGCTTTTCTTATCCTTCAAGAGCTTCTTTTGGCCAAATACATATACCCATATTTTCTCCAGTCTTTCTTTGACACGGTTATCGAATTCCACTTTTTTCCCCAGCTTAATATAAGCAATTCTCGTTTTGATCAAGTAAACAAACAAGCTGATTGCGTAAGCGGTTACAATAATGAATGCGATTAAGTTGATCCAAAGCAATGTATTCAATGTTTGCGCCCTCCTTTGTTGAATGTTGGCACTCCTGCCGCCACAATAGTTGAAACAGTAAAATTTTTCTGATATTGGTTACTTCCATTATATAATGAATGAGCATTCAGTCAACGAATTCTTTTCACTTTTACATACTTTTTTTCAAAATCTTATCATGGCTGATCACCTTCATCCTGCCAATTCTCTACTGAGTTTATTTAACGGGGATTAGGCATCATGCGGCAGAGCAAACTAACCTCATAATATTCCGGGATTGAAGGAGATGTTTTCATGAAAAAACTTGGAAAGGCCCTGCTTTTCCTAATAGGAATCTTCAGCTGGATGGCTGCAGATTTTAATTTGGGCAGAAAAAAGCATGCTGCATGCGGCAAAACGGCGGAAAAGTTCCCTTTCCGCCACAGCAGTATTTCCATATTTACAAATGGCCCCTCTTTTTTCGGCGATTTCTTTGAAGATATCAGGCAAGCCCAAAAAAGCATTCATATTCTTTTTTTTACGGTCAAAAGGGATGCATTCAGCATGGATTTCCTCCGGCTGCTTATGGAAAAAGCGAAAGCCGGCATCGAGGTCCGTCTATTGCTTGACCGTATCGGAAGCAAGGATATCAGCCATCTTCTTATTCGTGATCTGCGGATAATGGGCGTCCATGTTTCTTTCGCAGCGGTTCCGCAATTTCCGTTCTTTTTTTACTCATCACAGACCCGCAATCACAGGAAAATCACCATTATTGACGGAAAAACCGGCTACCTTGGGGGATTTAACATCGGCAAGGAGTACATGAACGGCAATCCCAAATTATCCCCTTGGCGTGATTATCATATAAAGGTCACTGGGGAGGGCGTGCAAGATCTGCAGACACAATTTCTGAAGGACTGGGAAATTTCCGCCAAAGAGAACATAACAAAACCCCAAGCATACTTTCCCATGCTTGCCAAAGGAGAATGCCTGCAGCAGTTTGTTTCAACCAATGGAGCTGGGCTTGAAGAGATGATGCTGAAAATTTTCAACTCTGCAAAAAAGCACATAATAATCGGCACTCCTTACTTTATACCGAGCAAAAGAGTATTAACAGGTTTAAGAGAAGTCCTTGCTAAGGGTATAAAGATAACAATCATCGTGCCCAAAAACGCAGATCATCTTTTTGTAAAAGAAGCCGCCTACCGCTATTTTAGAGTGCTGCTGAAGGAAGGAGCATACATTTATCAATATCAGAGAGGGTTTTACCATTCAAAAATCCTGTTAGCTGATGATACAATCTGTGATATCGGCACCGCGAATTTCGATAAAAGGAGCCTGTTTCTCAATCAGGAAACGAACTGCCTTATTTACGATAAGTCATTGATTGCCCTCGTTCAAAATCTGCTTGAAGAAGATATACAGCATTCACGGCCATTGACTGAAGATATGCTCGCGAATATGGGGATTTTTATTAAAATTAAGGAAAGAATTGCGGCACTGCTCTCCCCATTTCTGTGACAGCTGCTGCTGCCTGTAAGGAGGGCAACATGAAGATACGATTTGGATACGTTGCAAATGCAACATTGCTATGGGATGCTTCACCGGCAAAATCCCTTACCTTTAAACGATTCAGCGAGCTTGGAAAAGGTGAAAGAATAAATAAACTGCATGAAGTGACGCTGCAGAACATTGAGAATACACGAAGAATCCTTCTCTATAATGCCGCACATCAAATAGAAGTGTATCGCCTTTCCAGCTCGATTGTTCCTCTTGCCACACATCCCGAGGTACAATGGGATTTTGTGGAACCTTTTAAAAAAGAATGGGAAGAGCTTGGAAGCCTCATCAAACAGTATGGCATGCGTGTCAGCTTCCATCCTAACCAATTCACCCTGTTTACAAGTTCAAATCCTGTCATAACGGCTAATGCTGTAAAGGATATGGTATTTCATTATGAAATGCTGAGTGCCATGGGTGTGGAGAAGGAATCTGTCATCAATATCCATGTTGGCGGTGCCTATGGTGACAAAGCGAAGGCAACAACACGCTTTTATGAAAATATTGCGGCACTGCCCCTTCATGTCAAACAGCAGATGACTCTGGAAAACGACGATAAAACTTATACTGCAGATGAAACATTGAAGGTCTGCCAAAATGAAAACATCCCAATGGTTTTTGATTATCATCACTATATGGCTAATCAGGGAGAGAAACCTTTCGAGGACCTGCTTCCAGATATTTTTGCAACCTGGGAGCATACTGGCCTTATACCTAAAATACATGTTTCATCACCTAAAAACGAAAAAGAATTCCGCTCCCATTCCGACTTTGTCGATTTGGAGTTTCTTATGCCTTTAATAAAGGCACTGAGGACACTAAACCAGGATGTTGATTTCATGATTGAAGCGAAAAAAAAGGACCAGGCCATGCTGAAGCTTGTTGAAGACATATCCAAAATCAGAGGCGTAAAACGAATCTCGGGCGGATCTGCTGAGTGGAAATGACAGGGACCCGGGGACCTGAGTCATATGCAAAAAGGCAGCCAGACTCTTCTAGAGCCTTGGCTGCCTTTAATTATGATTTTACATTTTTTCCGGTGCGGAAACTCCGATAAGAGCAAGCGCGTTTTTAAGTGTAATCTGTACAGATTTTACCAATGAAAGACGAGCTTTGCTTCTATCCATGTTTTCGGGATCAAGCACTTTGTCTGCATTGTAGAAGCTGTGGAATACAGAAGCCAGATCAAAGATATAATTCGTCATTCGATGCGGCATGCGTTTTTCTGCAGCTTCTGCAATAGCCTGCGGGAATTCTCCAAGTTTTTTCAGAAGCTCTACTTCTTTTTCAGATGAAAGAAGCGAGAAGTCTGCTGTTTTATCATATTGGATGCTCTGCTCCTCACCTTGGCGCAGGATGCTGGAGATACGGGCATGTGCGTACTGGGCATAATAAACTGGATTGTCATTTGACTGGGAAACAGCAAGATCCAAATCAAAATCCATATGTGTATCGGCGCTTCTCATTGCAAAGAAATAACGGACAGAATCCAATCCTACTTCTTCAATCAAATCGCGCATTGTCACTGCTTTACCAGTCCGTTTGCTCATTTTCATTTTCTCGCCGTTTTTATATAAGTGGACAAGCTGAATGATTTCGACCTCAAGCTGGTCACGGCTGTAGCCAAGTGCTTCAATTGCCGCCTTCATGCGGGGAATATAGCCGTGGTGGTCGGCACCCCAGATGTTAATAAGCTTATCAAATCCGCGTTCCAATTTATTGCGGTGATAGGCAATATCCGGAGTCAGGTAGGTATAGGAGCCATCCTGCTTGATTAAAACCCGGTCTTTGTCATCGCCTAATTCTGTAGAACGGAACCAGGTTGCGCCGTCCTGTTCATAGATATGGCCTCTTTCCTTAAGTTCAGCCAGAGCTTCATCGATTTTGCCGTCTTGGTAAAGAGATGTTTCCGAATACCAGACATCAAAAGGAACACGGAAGTTTTCAAGATCCGTCTTCAGTTTGCCCATTTCATATTTAAGCCCATATTCTCTGAAAAAGGCAAAACGGCTATTTTCATCTTCATGAACATATTTATCGCCGAATTCTTCTGCAAGTTTTTTGCCGATATTGATAATATCCGCACCATGATATCCATCCTCAGGCATTTCTTTATCCATCCCTAGCGCCTGGAAATAGCGGGCCTCTACAGAATAGGCAAGGTTATTGATCTGATTGCCTGCGTCATTGATATAATATTCGCGGGAAACATCGTAACCTGCTTTGTCCAGCACATTGCAAAGCGAATCGCCTACCGCTGCTCCGCGGGCATGGCCAAGGTGAAGATCTCCTGTCGGATTAGCCGAAACAAACTCAACCTGGATTTTTTCCCCTTTCCCGAAATCACTTTCCCCATAAGTATCGCCAGCTTGTAAGATAACAGGAATCAGCTCAGTCAGGTACTGATTATTCATATAAAAATTGATAAATCCCGGTCCTGCAATTTCAATTTTTTCAATGGAGGCTTTTGAATGGTCAAAGTTTTCAATAATCGCTTCAGCAATTGCACGGGGTGCTTTCTTGGCCACACGAGCGAGCTGCATGGCCATATTTGTAGAATAATCTCCATGAGTTTTATCTTTCGGAAGCTCCAGAATGACACCTGGAATTTGTTCCTCTGCCGCCAAGCCAGCCTTGATGGCGGCATTTTTAATTTCCTGCTTTAATTTACTCTGAACCTGTTCAACTATGTTCATTTCATGCTTCCTCCCTGAATGCAATCGTCATTTCATAATATCCTTTTTCACTGCCCTGCATGGTTAATTCATAATTCAGGACCAGCTTGCCTTCCTTTTCATCTTCATTCCACTGGTATTCAAGGGAATTTGTATGAGTGATCATCCCCAATGTTCCATATACGCTTTCATAATGGCCATGTGCAGTTTCTTCCGGCACAAATGACTGCCTCATCTTGACCGCGCCATTTCTCAGCAGAAGTGCTTCGTGCCCTTTGTATTTAATGGTGGTCTGCGTTTTTCCGTACTCATTTTCTTCACCATATTGAAGGTAAAGAGATCCTGCTTTGAAAAACATTGCTCCAAAGGTGATTAATTCATACGATTCCGTTCCCGATCCATTTCTGATTTTTGTTTGCAATGTAACCTTTATATTCTTTTTTTCGCTATCCTGAAGAGTCAATTTTACACTTCCTCACTACACTTATAACCCTATAAGTATAAATATTCTTTGGGCAAGTTTCAACACCTGAAAAATAAGCATGCCGCCTGCCTTTTAAAAAGGAGGAAAAATAGCTATATCAAAAACGCGCATCAGAGAATTATTGTTAACAAAATGTCACCTCTATAAACGTTTCTGCTAACTACTAAAAATCCCCTCTGAAATATGGACTATTTTTATAAAAAAATGTTTTCGTAATCTTTGCTGCTATCGGACAAGGCGGCTGATTTCCGCTCCAGGATGCTCGCTCCAATCAACCTGACTTAACAACGGGATCCCCTCACAGAACACATTAAAAAACAACAACCTTTAAGAAAAGAGCCTTAAAAAAAATCAGGCTAGGCTGTTTTATCTTCCATTTTAATGGATATTCGATTCTATTTGGGCTTTATTCGAGCCAATTCAAGCGAAATGCAGAAAACGGCTAGTTAAAAGTAAAAGCGGTCCCAGCTCTAAGCTGAAACCGCTATTCATCCTCTGTTATCGTTTTTGCACCCAGCCCAGAATCATTTCACGAATCAGTTTGCTGGCTGTATTCGCTGTTTGTTCGGAAGAATCATATATAGGAGCTACTTCGACTAAGTCACAGCCCACTACCTTTACCTCAGAACGGGCAATTTCATGGATAGATGCTAAAAGCTCTTTCGATGTGATTCCGCCTGCATCCACTGTGCCTGTGCCAGGAGCATGGGCAGGATCCAGTACATCAATATCAATCGTGACATATACAGGACGTCCAGCCAGTTTAGGAAGCACTTCTTTCAATGGCTCCAAAACTTCAAACTTAGAGATCTGCATGCCATTTTCCTTGGCCCACTGGAACTCTTCCTTCATGCCGGAGCGGATTCCGAAAGAATATACGTTTTTCGGGCCGATATGCTCGGCAATTTTACGGATTGGCGTAGAATGTGAAAGCGGCTCGCCTTCATACTCTTCACGAAGATCGGTATGGGCATCCATATGGATAATGGCTAGATCCGGATACTTCTTGTACATAGCCTTCATAACAGGCCAGGCAACCAAATGCTCCCCGCCCATGCCAAGCGGAAATTTCCCTGCCTCTAATACGCTGTCTACAAACTCTTCGATCATATCTATGCTTCGCTGCGGATTGCCGAACGGAAGCGGAATATCGCCTGCATCAAAATACTTTACTTCCTCAAGCTCACGGTCCAAATATGGACTGTATTCTTCAAGGCCGATAGAAACCTCCCTGATTCTTGTCGGTCCAAACCTTGAGCCTGGACGGTAGCTGACTGTCCAATCCATAGGCATTCCATAAATGACTGCTTCCGCTTCATCAAAATTAGAATGGCTTTTAATAAATACATTGCCTGAGTATGCTTCATCAAAACGCATCATTTTTCCTCCTTCATTTCAAAATGAAAGGGAGAGTATGCTCTCCCTTTCATCAGAGTTTTCTTTATTTAATCCAGCTTCAGCACCTAGCCCTTCGAGGTCATAAGTCACTCAAGAATTGAAGGCAAAGAGCGCCTTCTATTCTTGCGCGTCTTATGCTATTCAGGGCTAAACAGGCGCTTGCGCTTTTTATTTAATCCAGCTTCAGCACCTAGCCCTTCGAGGTCATAAGTCACTCAAGAACTGAAGGCAAAGAGCGCCTTCTATTCTTGCGCGTCTTATGCTATTCAGGGCTAAACAGGCGCTTGCGCTTTTTATTTAATTAAGTCTTGTACAAATTTCGGTAAAACAAATGCAGCTTTGTGAAGTTCTTTTGTGTAGTATTTTGTTTCGATTTCATGGAAACGCTCTTCGCTTACTTGAAGCGGGTCATGTTTTTTAGAACCGATTGTGAATGTCCACAGGCCGCTTGGGTAAGTCGGGATGTTCGCTGTGTAAAGGCTTGTGATCAGGAAGATTTCCTTCACGTCTCTTTGTACGTCTCTGATCAGGTCCGCTTTGAACCAAGGGTTGTCGGTCTGTGCAACAAAAATCCCATCTTCCTTCAATGCTTTTGAAATCCCTGCATAGAAGCCTTTTGAGAATAAGTTGACAGCAGGGCCAACTGGTTCAGTGGAGTCAACCATGATGACATCATATTCGTTCTCGCTTTGGGCAATATGCATAAATCCATCATCCACTTGGACGTCCACTCTTGGATCATCAAGCATTCCCGCAATTTCCGGAAGGTACTTTTTAGAGTACTCTATTACTTTTCCGTCAATATCCACAAGTGTTGCTTTCTTCACGCTTGGGTGCTTTAGGACTTCACGGATCACACCGCCGTCTCCTCCGCCCACTACTAATACATTTTCAGGATTAGGATGCGTAAACAATGGCACATGGGCCACCATCTCATGGTATACAAATTCATCGCGTGTCGATGTCATGACCATGTCATCAAGAAGAAGCATATTGCCCCACTCTTCAGTTTCGACCATATCCAGTTTTTGGAAATCTGTTTGTTCCGTATGTAAAGTGCGGTTAATTTTCATTGTAATTCCAAAATTCTCTGTTTGTTTCTCTGTAAACCAAATGCTCATTATTCCGCTTCCTTTCTTGAATCCGTTTTTATTTTATCCCGTTTTAACAGGCAATTGTTCATCATAAAGGATGAAAGAAAATCCCCTGATGGAAGTTTCACTATATTTTACACGAACATTATTAATATTCCCTAACAATACTATAACAATGACTTTAATTCTGTCCGGTAATTCGACACGATTTTCATCATGATTAGCTAGAAAAAGTATAGACGAATTCAGCAAAATTGCAAGATTTTTTTTGTCTGCTGCTTCCTTATGTTTAAAAAAGGAAGTTTTTTTTCATACTTACTAATAAGTTCTTTTCTTAAATGGCATGACGTCTATTCAGCATGCTTTGCAAGAAAGGAGATTGATGTTTTTTAGGCTCCGTTAAAGTCCATGCAGATTTTAACCCGTATGAATGAGCCGGGCGGGGCCTGCAGTGAACACGATATTATTATAGCCAAAAAAAGAGGTGGAAACAGTGGAGCTAATTACTGAGCGTTTCAAGAGATCTACCAAATACATACGCGCGTTCATCATCGTGACAGCACTCTCTGCTCTGTTGCTGTTTTTAATGTTTCTTGCTCTTTTCATGTATGCAAAAGTTCTGGGGCCGCCTCCAGTCGCGGTGCCGCAGTCTACCTTGTATTATAGCGAAAGCGGCAAGGTAATCGGCGAAACCAGCCATGGACAAAAACGGTATTGGGTCCCGATCCAAGAGATATCTCCGGATTTGATCAATGCCACAGTAGCTGTTGAAGACCGCCAGTTTTATACACATCGGGGATTTGATTTAAAAAGGATTGCGGGCGCTGTTTTGGCGGATATGCGCTCCATGTCCAAGGTGCAGGGTGCAAGCACCATCACCCAGCAGTATGCCCGGAACCTTTACCTTGGACATGATAAAACATGGAAAAGAAAGTTAAGTGAAGCCTTTTACACGATCCGCCTTGAAATGAATTACTCGAAAAGAGATATTCTTGAAGGCTATTTAAATACCATTTACTACGGGCACGGAGCTTATGGAGCCCAGGCAGCGAGCCTTTATTATTATGGAAAAAACGCAAAAGACCTGACACTTGCCGAATCCAGCATGCTTGCCGGTGTTCCAAAGGGGCCTTCACGGTACTCGCCACTGGCCAACTTGGAAAAAGCAAAGCTGCGCCAGCAAGTGGTTCTGTCCTCCATGGTTCAAAAGAAATATATCAGCACAAAACAAAAGCTTGCAGCAATCCGCGCCCCCCTCTCCTTTAATGGAGAAAAAGAAACCGTACATGGCAGGATTGCTCCCTACTTTCAGGATGCGGTGAAACAGGCTTTAAAAACGCAGCTGCATTTGGACGACAGGACGATTGAGCTTGGCGGGCTCCGGGTTTATACCACCCTAAACGAAAAAACGCAGGCTGCCGCAGAAAAATCTTTTTCTGATATTATATCAAGCGAGTCCAATGTCCAGGCAGCACTTGTGGCTATGAATCCTAAAACAGGCGCTGTAACGGCGCTTGCAGGCGGAAGGGATTATGATAAATCGCCATTTAACCGGGCAACGCAGGCTATCCGCCAGCCAGGCTCAACCATTAAGCCGATCCTATATTATTCTGCGCTGGAGAAGGGATTCACTCCTTCTACCACACTGAAAAGCGAGGCAACGACATTTAAATATGACGGTGGCCAATCGACATATACCCCTCATAATTACAATAGCCAATATGCCAACGGGGACATTACCATGGCACAGGCCATCGCGCTTTCGGATAATATATTTGCGGTAAAAACCAATCTTTTTCTCGGTGAGAAATCTCTGGTCCAAAACATCCGGAAGTTTGGACTGACAACGAAAATGCATGCTTCGCCTTCACTTGCACTCGGCACCTCTGGCGTACGGGTGATTGAGATGGTCAACGCCTACAGCCTGCTGGCTAACGGCGGGAAGCATGTTACACCTATTTTCATTAAAAGGGTGGAAAATCAAAAGGGCGATGTTATTTTCGAACAAAAAACCGACCATGAACAATTACTTGACCGGAATAAAGCCTTTGTCATGACCGAAATGCTTACAGGTGTCTTTGATAAAAAGCTCAATGGATACACAAAAGTAACCGGCAGTACAATAGCTCCAGAGCTTACAAGACCGTATGCCGGAAAATCCGGATCGACCACAACAGATAGCTGGATGATTGGTTATGCACCGCAGCAGGCAGCGGGAGTCTGGGTAGGTTATGACCAGGCTAAGAAAATGGAGAATCCGGCTGAGAACGTATATGCCAAGAAAATTTGGGCTGATTTTATGGAAACCAGCCTTGAAGATACACCCGTAAAGCCTTTCAAAAAACCCAGCGGTGTTGTCGGGGTATATGTGAATCCTCAAAACGGCAAACTGGCAACAAAAGACTGCCCTGTCAAAAGGAAAACATATTTTGTCAAAGGCACTGAGCCTGAAGAATACTGCACAGAGCACCTTCCGAATAGCCAAAATACAATACTGGCATCTCCCGAAAAACATAAAAAAAGCTGGTATAAACGGATCCTGCATTTCTGGGGGCATTAACTCCATACAGACAAAAAACCTCGAAGCCATCTTAAGCTTCGAGGTTTTTCGTGTCCTAGCTATATAGCGCTTTAAACGCTTTCTATCAGTTTACTGATATTCCTTTCATTTCACAAGATACCAGCAGCCATTTTTCGAAATTTCACAAAAATGACACAAAGTGATTTATTGTACGGTTAGTCCCTGTTTTAATTCCTCTGATGACCGTTCCCACATACCTGCATCATGATTCATCAAGAATGTCGCCAGGATTTCCTTCGAACGATCATCCATGTGATCGACAATGATCTTTCTTTTAAGAGATTTATCCATGCGGTTCACGTGCTCTGGAAGCGATTTGTATCCCCTCCGGATTTCACGGTCTACTGTCATCTCGCATGCCGTCACACCTGCATACATAGGGCCTGCCTGAGTTAGTTCAATGGTTACCCATACAAGCCAGTATGGTTTGGCGTTTGGCACTTCTTCTTTTGTTTTCAAAAATTTAATTCCGCGCTCCACTGTACTTCTTGCGTGCATGGCGCCAATATCTACAGCAGCCTCTCCTGCTTCAATATCAATGATGACTGGAGCAATATTATCCAGTGTCAGTACACCGGCTCCATATCCGCCATGGCCTTCTGTCGGATCATTTTTAATAATATTAAAACCCAGTTTCTTTTTTGGCTGTTCTTCCACGACTATTCCTCCTTATATCAGAAGCTATAAAAATAAAGATGCGAAGAAATTATTTAATCCATCCATAAAAAACGGCAGCACCGCATTGAAAATCGGCTGAATGGTGTAGCTGTTCAGCTGCGGAATCAAAATCAGGATCAGAAAAATCAATGAGCCGTATCCTTCATATTGCGTCATCTTTGCCCGTATATCCCTTGGTGCAAGGTCCTGCAGGATGCGATATCCGTCAAGCGGAGGCAGCGGCAGCATATTAAAGACAAACAGCACAATATTCAGCTGATAAAATGTATTGAAAAATGAAGTAACATAAAACGGCATGTCAGCATCCGCCCCTGAAGCCACAAGAATATACCAGATAAGCAGGGCAAAAACAGCAAGAAGCAGATTGCTTAAAGGGCCAGCAAAGGACACCAGAATGCCTGCAAGCCTTGGCCTTTTAAAATTAAAATGGTTAACGGGCACCGGACGCGCCCAGCCGAATCCGGCAACCAGAAGCAGCAGAGTCCCAAAGGGATCAAGATGCGAAACAGGATTGAGCGTCACCCTCCCCTGATTCTTAGCCGTAGGGTCACCAAATTTAAACGCTACATAAGCATGCGAAAATTCATGAAATGTAAATGCAATCAGCAAAGTCAAAACAACATATGGAATTTGATCAAGACTAAATGCTAAATATTGATTTAAAAAATCCAATCAGCTTCTCCTCCATCTTTTACTAAACAATAGTATACATGAAAATCATGCAGAAAGTAAAAAGCTCAAGCCCCTTAATTGATAGCAACAAAGACTTATCACACAACACCATGCGCGGCTGCGTATTTGCTGCCCCGTCCAGCACAAAATAAGCCGTATAAGAATGGACCGCCTAGATTCTATCTAACTTTTCTTGCAATTCATATATGAGTATGAAACACTACAATCATAGAATATGAAAGGAGGGCTTTGTACATGCCATTTGTAACTGTCAAGATGCTTGAAGGACGCACGGAGGAACAGAAAAAAGCATTGGTTGAAAAAGTAACAGAAGCCGTTATCGAAACAACCGGAGCATCCAAAGAAAAAGTGACTGTCTTCATCGAAGAAATGTCCAAAAACCACTACGCAACCGGCGGAGTCCGCCTAAGCGACCAGTAATTTAAAAAGCGCAAGCGCCTTGGTCAGCTTGCGAAGCAAATAGGGTTTCGGCCATGGAAGGCGCTTTTTGCCTTCCGGGGCCGAAACATCTTTTGCGCAGCAAGCTAGGCGCTGGAGCTGGACTACCCAAAAAGCGCAAGCGCCTGTTCATAGGATCAAAGACTAAGAACGCCGCGTCCTGCGGCAACGTCTTCGTGACCCCCGTCCTGGGGGCCCCCGACAAGCATAAGGCGCGTAAGAATAGAAGGCGCTCTTTGCCTTCAATTCTTATGTGACTTATGACCTCGAGGGGCTAGGCGCTGGAGCTGGACTACCCATAAAGCGCAAGCGCCTGTTAATAGGATCAAAGACTAAGAACGCCGCGTCCTGCGGCAGCGTCTTTGTAACCCCCATCTTGAGGGCCTCAGCAGATGCAGATATCAAAAAGAAAAGCTAAGCCCTATTGCGGCTTAGCTTTTCCTTTTAATTGTTCTATATAAAGATAGGCCTCGTCAACTTCTTCAAGGGTATACTTCTGTTTGCTTTTCAGGGTAAAGATCTTTTCAGCTACTTCTTCCCTCTCCAGCTCCTCAAAGTACAATACGGTCGACACCAGTTCCAAAAAACGGGCACTTTGGTCATTCATATCCACCAGGCAGACCTCCATGGATGGAATCTCCATATCGTGCATTTTCATAAATTCTTTGCCCGAATCTGTAATTGAATAACAATATTGATAATATCCTGCCTTTTTTTCTTTTACTTCATTCAGGTAACCCATATTGCACAGCTCTTCAATTCTGAGAGTCAGTTCTTCTGAATAGGGCCCGTAAAAATGAAAATGGAATTTTTCATGAAAAGGAAAGGACAGTTTTTTTGCTATATATATAATTTTCTGCAGCTTTTTCCTTCCAGAAATTTCTCCCGCAGCAAAAACAGCATGCATAATCTTGGCATGATCCTTAAACAAGGCTCATCACTCCTCACCCAAAATGTTCCCAAAGCAAAGCATCATTCTCATTCCGGCAGTTCCAGCAGCTCCCGGATCTGCCTTTTTATATTCTTTTTCGATGACTCGTCCCTCAGCAAATCTGCGGGGAAATACAGCTTGTGGTCTGTACGCCTTTTCCCCGAAATGGAATCGACTATCTCCGATTCACGCGATAATTCTCGGACTTCACCGTTATTCTTCAGCAGGTGTATGGGCAGTCGCTCTTCCTCCTCGCCCGGCCTGTAGAAATCATAGGGCAAATCAGAGGAAGAATCGACCTCCAGATAATAATCCGGATCGATTCCTGCCTTCTTGAACAACCTGTTTAGTTCCATTAACTTATTCATTTGATCATTTGATGGATGGAACTCCGTGTACTTGAAAAGCCTGCGATTCATAAAACGGTCGCACAAATCGCTCAGCACCGGATCCTCTTCCTCCTCCCACATCTGAAAATAATACAGCATTACAGCTTCATCCAGCTTTAAATAATCCTCAAGCGTGACGTTTCCTTTGAAAAGAGAGTAGAAGTGCACCGGGTCTTGCCTAAAGGAATAGCCTGCCTCGAATAAGTGCTTTGCTCTATGCAGGATCTTCGTAAGAATGACTTCTGCACTTCGGGTAACAGGATGAAAGTAAATCTGCCAATACATCTGATAGCGGCTCATGATATAATCCTCCACCGCATGCATGCCGCTTTGTTTGATGACAGCGCCGTCCTCGCGCGGCCTCATGACGCGCAAAATCCGCTCCATATCAAACTGGCCATAGCTTACCCCTGTGAAATATGCATCACGCTGCAGATAATCCATGCGGTCGGCATCTATTTGACTAGAAATCAGGCTGACTACTAGTTTGCTTCCGTAAGTCTTGGCAATAACCTCTGCAACTTTTTTCGGAAAATCCTTCGAAACCCTTTGCAGGACCTGATTTACTTCAGTATCGCCCAAAACGATTTCACGTGTGAAATGTTCATGATCTGTGTCGAAAACCTTTTCGAAAGAATGGGAAAACGGGCCGTGCCCCAAATCATGCAGAAGTGCCGCACACAGGGAAAGCAGCCGCTCGTCTCCATTCCATTCCGGCCTTCCTTCAAAAACATCATCAATGATTCTGCGGACGATTTCATACACGCCCAGCGAATGACTCAGCCTGCTGTGCTCAGCTCCATGAAAGGTCAAGTAAGTCGTTCCCAGCTGCTTGACCCGGCGGAGACGCTGAAACTCCCTTGTTCCTATCAAATCCCAAATGACCCTGTCACGCACGTGAATATAACGGTGGACCGGATCCTTAAACACTTTTTCTTCGCTTAATTTTTCGCGGGAATATGCCATGGACGACCCTCTTTTTTATAGATTCAAAATTTATATAGGTGAACTGAAATGTATGTTGTTTTGTTCTCTTTGTATAGCTCACGGCTTTTCAAGCTGCACATGGTTTTTTATTCTATCATGCTGTTATTATAGCTCGTTTCATACAAAAAAAATATGCCCAAACCTTTCTCCTTTTCAATCAAAAACAGGTGAAAACCAGATGGCTGCAGCAAAAATAGACATTTTTCGCCCATAAGAATTTTTTTCTCTAACATTCTACCCTGCCTGCACTGTTTGAAAACAATGCTGCCCAAACATTTGCGGCTGAAAAGTCTTCTGAAATAAAAACTATTATCCTTTTAGTTTTCTGTATAAAAAGTCCAATAGGTGTCAAACATGTAGATAAGCAAATACATTACAGGCAAACGCAAAAACGAATTTAGTATGTTACCAATTTTGTTTTTGGATGCTAGAGGAAAGGGAGTTGGCAGTATGAAAGTCCGTCAAGATGCTTGGACCGAAGAAGATGATTTATTGTTGGCAGAAACAGTTCTGAGACATGTCCGTGAAGGCAGCACTCAATTGAATGCATTTGAAGAAGTCGGAGATAAACTGAACAGAACCTCGGCAGCCTGCGGATTCCGCTGGAATGCCGTTGTCCGCCATACCTACGACAAAGCGCTTCAATTGGCAAAAAAACAGCGAAAGCAGCGCCAGCGCATTTTAGGTAAAGATCAGGGGGGAAAGAAACGCCTCCTGTATACCCCTCCTGCACCGACCATCCAGGATATCGTCACTGTGCAGCCGGATATAGACGAACAGGAAGAATCCGAAACTATCAATTATCAGGCTGAAGAGCTGGTTTATCCAGAACCTGGGCCTGAACCGAAAGCCGCTGCTCAAAGCCGCCCTTATGCAGCTGCAGGCAGCCCGCTGTCACTTGATCTTGTTATTTCTTATCTTCAATCCATGAACGGTGCAGTGCTTCAGGCAGAGGTCCTGAAATCCGAAAACGAACGGCTTCACCTGGAAATTCAGGAGCTTAAAGCAAGAAATCAGGAACTGGCAAAGAAGGTATCAAGTCTAGAGCAAAATACAGGACTTATCCAGGAAGATTATGAAACTTTAATGAAAATCATGAACCGGGCCAGAAAGTTAGTTTTACTGGAGGAAGATGATCGTCCTGCCACTAAGTTCAAAATGGACCGAAATGGAAATCTTGAAAAACTGGCAGAATAATGGACAAGGTATATGATATACAAGGGCTCTGTTAGCGTAAGCTTTAACATAGCCTTTTTCTTATGGGCAGCGGGACGATTTGAGGCAGTAAAATTCCAAAAATCACGCATCGGCTCGAATGGGTCGGGATTTGGCTCTAATCATAGCGTATTTCGCTCTAATCAGAGAGGATTTGGCTCTAATCCCCGCTGATTTAGAATCATTATCCAAATAAATGGTAATTTCCCCCTTGTGAACTGATGCCGTTCACCTCAAGATCCTATTGAAAATGGGTTATTTTCGTTATACTTCACCAATTAACCGTTATTTCAACTGAAACATTAATATCCTTAGCTATAAATATAAAAAAATCTGTTTTTGAACCCAGGTCGGGATCAAAAACAGATTTTTTCCGGACATCAAAGTGACTGAAAGACTTTTTCGTTTCTTTCCGTCACTCTTGTCAAATATGCTTCATATAGCGGCCATTCTTCTCCTGATAATTGAGAGGATTCTACCGGGCCCCCCATTTCCTTTAAAGATCTCAGAAACCTCAGCATGACATCGCCAATGGTCAAAGGTACAGAAAGCAGCTCTGTTAATGATGCCATGACTGAAGGCTTAATTTCAGGATAGGAAAACCTCGTTTCCTCATTTTCTTTAGCAGCTTTGTAGAAGCCTTTAATGAGGGAAGCCCTGTCTGATCCGCTGCCATTTACGCACAAATAAATCTGCACAGCCACACCATTGCGGATGCGCCGCTGTGAAATACCTGCGAATTTTTTCCCGCCAATGCTTAAATCATAGCTTCCCGGACAATAGGAACCTGTAATTTCCCTGGCTTCAATATTTGCGCCAAAATCGGAAAACATGCATTTGACCAGCTCAAACATCGCATCATAGCCCCTGTTGATTTCTATCTTCCGTTCCGTCTCAGGGAATATTAAAGATATATTCAATACCCCTTCATCAAGGACCACTGCCAGTCCGCCGGAATTTCTGACAATCACCTGATATCCTTGTTCTCCAAGTGTTTTCAGGCCATTTTGCAGAAAAGGGAGCTTAGTATCCTGAATCCCAAGTACTATGGTCCGATGGTGAACCCATGCTCTAGCGGCTGCAGAGGAATTCCCCCCGCCAACAGAAGCACAAAGTGTATCATCCATGGCAAAGGACTGCAGGGCGTGAAAACCCTCCCCCAGCGATGATTGATCAATAATCCGCCATTGCGGCTGTTTGAGCAATGAACTTGTATCATTCATAAGTATTCTTCCTTTAGCGATGTAATTTAAATATTGATCTATAGAACGCTTTTTATTATAGCATGGGCAATCCGCCGCTTCGAGATGAGCAGGAGAAGACCACAATGAAAAAAGAAGAAAGCAGGCTGCCCGTTAACCTGCAGCCTGCTTTCTTCTTTTAATGATGCAAAGCCTGTGCAGCGGTAATCAGAGCCAGCTTATAGACATCTTCTTCGCTGCAGCCTCTTGACAGATCATTTACAGGACGGTTCAGCCCCTGCAGAATTGGTCCTACCGCTTCAAAATTCCCAAAACGCTGAGCAATTTTGTATCCGATATTTCCCGCTTCCAGACTTGGGAAAACAAATACATTTGCATCTCCCTGAATAAGGGAATCCGGTGCTTTTTTCTGTGCAACGGAAGGTACAAACGCTGCGTCAAACTGGAATTCTCCATCAAGAATCAAGCTTGGGTCCTTAGCCTGTGCTTCCCTAACAGCATGTGACACCTTTTCGGTTTCCGGCGATACGGCTGACCCCTTCGTCGAAAAGCTAAGCATTGCTACACGCGGCTCAATATCGAACATGCGGGCAGTTTTAGCACTTTCTATGGCAATTTCAGCAAGATCATGGCTGTCCGGAGAAATATTGATGGCACAATCTGCAAACACATAACGTTCATCATCACGGACCATTATAAACACACCAGAGGTTTTATTCACTTCCGGCTTGGTCTTGATAATCTGAAGTGCCGGCCTTACTGTATCAGCAGTAGAGTGCGCGGCCCCGCTTACCAGCCCGTCTGCTTTGTTTGTATGAACCAGCATCGTGCCAAAGTAATTTTCATCTAATAGGATTGAACGGGCAGATTCTGCGGTTGCCTTGCCATTGCGGCATTCCACAAAGGCAGCTACCAGCTCGTCCGCCATTATATAGTTGGAGGGATCATAAATTTCACAGGCCTCCACTGAAATTCCCAGTTCCTTTGCTTTGTCCATTACCCCTTCGATTGGACCGATTAAAATAGGAGTAAGCAGTTTTTCCTCCGCAAGCCTTCCTGCTGCCCTGAGCACTCTTTCATCCATGCTTTCCGGAAAAACAATCCTTAAATTGTTGCCGGTGATTTTTTCTTTTAAAACGTCAAATAAATCTCTCATATACACATCTCCTCTATTTTCAAAAAAGTATAACAGCTATATTCAGAAGCAAAAAGAAGAATTTGGCTTTACCTTGCCTTAACCGGCCGCAAACAATCCTTCTTCAAATACTTTATTGCAGTTAATAGTATCCATTTGAACAAATTTGTTTACCTGACCAGAATAGTGAAATATGGCAGGTTCCCTAAATTGATAATTTCCTTTTTAACAGCATCTTAATCCTTTTATATGAATTCCTTTGAACCCAAAACACAAGAATGAGAGTTTTTCTGATTTTAAACATCCCTCAAACATGGTTGAAATTTTTAACGTAATCCATCAACTTTATCCTGCAGCAATCTTCCATGATGAAATAAAACGAATATGAATAGGCTCTTTTCTTAAAGATTGTTGTTACTTAAATAGTTCTCGAGGCAATTCCATTGTTATAGCAGGTTGATTGGAGCGGAAGGTGCGGAGACTCCTGCGGGATTAGCGGAACAGGTGAGACCCCGCAGGCGCAGCCGAGGAGGCTCACCACCGCCCGCGGAAAGCGAGCATCCTGGAGCGGAAATCACCCCCTTGTTCCATAGCAACAAAGTTTACGAAAACAGCCAACGAATAAAAGGCCCGTTTAAAGCAGCTCCCCTTGGAAATGCTGTAAATATGAACTTTTTTTGAACATAGTCTCTGTTCCTTACGGATTGGTGTTCTTATAAATATTCTTTAAATCAAACTATGGTATAGTAAGGATATACGTTTTGAATGATTAGGAGTGATTGTATGAGTGAAGCAGCACAAACACTTGATGGCTGGTATTGCCTTCATGATTTCCGCCTGATTGACTGGACATCATGGAAACAGATTTCCGGCGACGAGCGTCAACTGGCAATTTCCGAATTTCAGGGATTGCTTGATAAATGGAATACCGTACAAAGCAATAACGAAGGCAGCCACGCCCTATATTCCATAGTAGGACAAAAAGCTGATTTTATGTTAATGTTTGCACGCCCGACGATGGAAGAATTAAATCAGATTGAAATGGAATTCAACAAATCCAAATTGGCTGAGTTTACAATTCCAGCTTCTTCATATGTTTCAGTAGTTGAATTGAGCAACTATCTTCCTGGCGGAGAAGATCCCTACCAGAATCCTGGTGTACGTGCCCGTTTATATCCAATTCTGCCTAAGTCCAAGCATGTGTGCTTTTATCCGATGGACAAGCGCCGTGACGGAAATGACAACTGGTACATGCTTCCGATGGACGAACGCCGCAGCCTGATGCGCTCTCATGGCATGATCGGCAGAAAGTATGCCGGCCTTGTTAAACAAATCATTTCCGGCTCTGTGGGCTTTGATGATTATGAATGGGGTGTTACCTTATTCGCTGATGATGTGCTTCAATTCAAAAAGCTTGTGTATGAAATGCGTTTTGATGAAGTAAGCGCACGCTATGGCGAATTCGGTTCATTCTTCGTCGGTAATCTGCTTCCTGAAGAAAACATCCCTGCTTTTTTATACGTTTAAAACATAAAGCTTCCGGTTTCCCGGGGGCTTTTCCTTTTGCTCTCTTCAAGTTGTTTCCACGTACATACTGGCTTCCTCCCTTTTTGGAATAAATATTCAGCTAAGCCCATACAATTCAAATAGTGATGAATTCATTTCACCGGCTTAATAAATTTCGTTCATACATCTTCTTCAGCATCATGTGAGGTGGATTTTTTCAACATAGCCGAAAAGCTTTTTCGCGGCACGTTCATATTTTGCGATACTTGGAGGGAATGAAATGAATCAAGGAAATTATAATAATCCCTATGAGAATTACAGAACACCCTACACTCCATATGGAAATGTAAACCCATCTCAGAACATAGGCCAGCAGCAGGGCTATCAGCAGCCAATTTCGTATCCATCGCAGCAGCCCCAAATGCCTCCCGTGAGTGCCGGGGGATCACAGGGATCCGGAGGACCCCAGGTTCCTGGCATGCTTCCTGTCGAGGAGTCTTACATTGAAAATATTCTCCGGCTCAACAAAGGGAAGCTGGCAACCGTATATACCACGTTTGAAAACAACAAAGAATGGAACGCCAAAATTTTCAAAGGCATCATTGAAGCAGCAGGACGTGATCACCTTATTCTCAGTGATCCGCAAACAGGAGTACGCTACCTGATCCCAATGGTTTATCTGGATTATGTTACATTTGAAGAAGAAATCGAATATGAATATCCATACGGCGGAGGAGCAAACCTCGCCTCCTACCCTCCTCGATAAAAAGCGGAAGCGCCTTGTTCAGCTCGTGAAGCAAATAGGGTTTTGGCCTTGGAAGGCGCTCTTTGCCTTCTGAGGACAAAACATCTTTTGCACAGCGAGCTAGGCGCTGCAGCTGGATTCGATAAAAAGCGGAAGCGCCTTGTTCAGCCTTGACCAGCATAAGGCGCGTCAGAATAGAAGGTGCCCTTTACCTTCAATTCTTGAGTGACTTATGACCTCGAAAGGCTAGGCACTGCACTGGATCCGATAAAAAGCGGAAGCGCCTTGTTTAGCCATGACCGGCAAGGTGCGTAAAATAAAAAAAGGAAGGCAAAGCATTTTCATTAGCTTTTGCCTTCCTTTTTTTATAAATGCTTAGATACAGCTGTAATCAGCAGGACCCAGGCCGCAAGGAACGATACTCCGCCGAGGGGCGTAATGGCTCCGAGCGGTTTAATTTGAGTGACACTTAATACGTACAGGCTGCCGGAGAATAAGATGATGCCGGCAAACATCAGCCACCCTGACCAGTTGATTAGCGGGCTTGAGATTTTTCCTGCAATTATACCGAGGGCCAGAAGACCGAGGGCGTGAAACATTTCGTATGTAACACCTGTTTTCCAGACTTCCAGGTATTTATCCGGTATTTTCCCTTCAAGGCCATGCGCTCCAAAGGCTCCTAAAGCTACTGCAACAAATGCGTTAATAGCTCCTAAAATCAAGAATATTTTCATGCTTTTTCTCCTTCGCTCTTAAAAGTCAAATAGTGAATCACCATTCGCATCTTCCATTTTTACAGGCTTTGTTTGCGGCATAGAGACAGGTGAAGGTGGTTGCGTAACCTGGGTGCCAGTATAAAGACTTAGCTGCTGATCTGAACGGGCAGTGACTTCAGGCCTCTTGTCTGTATGCTCTTTGTCATCAATCAGAACTTCGCACAATGCCTGTATGGCTATTGCATAGCCAATCAGCTTATCCTGTGATTCAGCAAACTTTGCCTTAGTAATCATATCTTCCATTTTAGCCAATACTCTTCCTGATGAAATATCCATTCTTCCCACCTCATTCAGATGCCAGATCATTTTCCTTTTTTAGCATAACAAAAATGGCTTTTCCATTCAAAACTTGATTGGAATTATGATTCAAAATGTTTCATGTGGAACATTGTCGATTTTTACTATTTGTCTAAATCATGGATTTGCCAGTCAATTTCCTTTTCTCCTGCTTCATTAAGGTAAGCATTTACGGCAGAGAATGGCCGGCTGCCAAAAAAACCTCTGCTGGCTGAAAGCGGACTTGGATGAACTGATGTAATGATTTTATGTCTGCTGGTGTCAATTAAAGGTATTTTACTTTGAGCCGGCTTGCCCCATAACACAAATACAATTGGCTTTTGTCTGCTGCTCAGAATTTCAATCACCTTATTTGTGAACGTTTCCCACCCTTTCCCCTTGTGGGAATGCGCTTCACCCTCCCGGACAGTTAATACCGTATTCAGGAGAAGTACTCCCTGCTTCGCCCATTGTATTAAATAGCCATGATTCGGAATGCTGCAGCCGAGGTCGTCTCTCAGCTCTTTGAAAATATTTTTCAAAGAAGGAGGAATCCGTACTTCCGGTTTAACTGAAAAGCTTAGCCCATGAGCCTGATGCGGGCCATGATAAGGATCTTGTCCAAGTATGACAGCCTTCACATCCTCAAAGGACGTGTTATGCAAGGCATTAAAAATATCATTTTGCTCAGGAAATATCGTCCTTTGTGCATATTCATTCTTTAGGAACTCTCTCAGTTCCAAATAATAGGGCTTCTTAAATTCACTTGCCAGCAAAGGCTCCCAGTCATTATGAAGAATTTTTGCAGTCATTTCCCCTGTCTCCTTTCTCCGTAAGTTGTCTTCTAACATTATACGATAATAAAGGAACTTTAGCTTGCCGCAGACTATGGTTCTGCTGGCGGGATTTTAATGATGGCAGAAAATAGATGTTTTAGATTCTATCTAAACGGCTACATATAAAACATAGCTATTCACCATATCATTTAAAAATATCAAATCGGATAAATCTTAAGGAGGAATTTCATTATGTATCAAGTACATGTATTAGAAAACGGCGTTCAGGCAAAAGAAAAGATAGACGAGCTGACAACTTCAGGATTTACAAATGAAGATATTTATCTATTTGCACATGATAAAGACCGTTCAGAGCACTTAACGGAAAATACTGACACAGAATCAGTAGGCGTTAAAGAACAAGGCCTTCTGGATTCGGTGGGAAATCTATTCAAATCACGCGGCGATGAGCTTCGCAACAGAATGGGCAATCTTGGCCTGACAGAAACAGAAGCTGCCCAATATGAAAAAGAATTGGATAAAGGCAAGGTTGTGCTAGTAGCAAGCAAGGATGCTGATTGATCCAATAAATGAAACACAAAAGGGGCTGCAGTCTGCAGCCCTTTTCCATAAAGAAATCCAGCACCTTAGCCTCTTGGGGCCATAAGGTGCTGGATTTTTTTATACTTCTTTAATTTTCAGCCCAAAATCCGCTGATAGAAGGCTTTGGCGTGCGCAAGATCTTTTGTGCCATGAATCAATGCCCGTCCATCTCCAAACACAACCATCCTTTCTCCCTCATGCTCCAGGGAAACTAAAAATGGATTTGATTTCACTTGATACCCGCTTCCCGCCAAATCACAAGCAAGCTTATCAAGCTTGATAGCAAGTGGACGGGGCGGCCTTATCTGAACCGTATCCCGGCCGCAAAGAACTGTGGACTTTGTGGCATTTTCAAGCTGTAAAAAAGGATAAACTGCATTTTCGCCGCAGGAAAGGCAATCCTTTTTCCTTGCCTTGCCCATTTTTATAGTCTGATATTGATTTCTCCAAACATCAAAGGTAGAAAAGCCTGGAGAAACAGCTCCCCAGTCCTCTACTAGAATCTTAAAAGCCTCGGCAGACTGATGGGCAACCGTCATCATGACCGCTGGAGAAATAATGCCCCCGGTATCACAGGTCATTCCCTGTATGGGCATCGATCTTAGCAGACAATTCAGGCAAGGAGTCACACCCGGGATTATGGTGAAACTCATCCCCACACTTCCGACACAAGCTCCATATATCCAGGGTATCCGATGTTTCTGGGAAAGATCGTTGATAACCATCCTTGTTTCAAAGTTATCTGTCGCATCCATGATCAGTGATACACCTTCCAGCATTCCCTCGAGACTCACGGCTGTCGCATCCATAATAACGGCCCTTATATCGACTTCGCTGTTTATGATCTGCAAGTGCTTTTTGGCCGCCTCAGCTTTAGGCAGCTTTTCTTTCACATCTTCCTCCGTGTACAGCTGCTGGCGCTGCAGGTTGCTTTCTTCCACATAATCACGGTCCACAATAGTCAGCTTGCCGATGCCAGCCCTTGTCAGAATTTCCGCATTGGCAGACCCGAGAGCACCTGCACCAATCAGCAATACATGCTTTTCCCTGATTTTTTCTTGCCCATTTTCACCGACAGGGGCGAATAGAGTTTGTCTGGAATAGCGCTCATTCATCCTGCATTACCCCCCGCTGACCGGCGGAATAAAAGCAACGGTGTCTCCCTCTTGAAGAACCGTATCCTCATCGGCAAATTCCTCATTGATGGCTGTCATGGCAGAATCAAGCGTGTCAACGCCAAACTCCGAAGCGATTCTGTCCTTAAGGACGGAAACTGTCATGCCGCTTCCCTCAATAGAAATTTCATCTTTTCCAGCCGCATCCTTTAAATGAGCAAAAAACAAAACCTTAATCATTCAAATCCACTCCTTCAGGTTTTCCGGATGGATAACTGATGGTCTCTTTTTGATTTCCGATCCATTTTTCTCCATCTTCCCAATGTTCCTTTTTCCAGATAGGAACAATTTCCTTAATTCTTTCTATTGCATAGCGGTTGGCTTCATAGGCATCATTCCGGTGCGGCGTACTTACAGCAATGACCACTGCCACATCTGTTATTTCAAGCCTGCCGGTACGATGAGTAATCGCCGTTTTCGCATCTGGCCAGCGTTCCTTGATTTCAAGCCCAATCTGCTCTAGCTTTTTCACAGCCATCGCTTCGTATGCTTCATATATTAAATGCAAGGTTTTCTTTCCCTTGGTCATTTCCCTGACAGTTCCGATAAAAGTGGTGATTGCTCCTGCATTTCTATCCGATACTTTATCAATCACGTCTTGTATTTGAATAGGAGTCCCTGATATTTCATAGTTCATGAATTTCATCCTTTTTATAAAAAATTGCTTACCAAGATGTATCATATAAATTATATGCTATTGAACCCTGTTTACAAAGCTGTATGCTTCTAAACCATTCACTTATAGAACATACAGCATTACATCCAGCTATTAATTGAGGAAATGCCGGTATTCCCGTTCCATCTTTTTTGCCTTTTCATACTCCTCACGGTCATTCATATTGTAGAAGATGTGGGGGAAAAATTCAGGCTGCTGATGGAATAGTTTAAAATCTGTTTCCTTTAGCACTTTTACGCGCACTCCATTTAAGAATTGGCGCACTCTCAGCTGCCCCTCATCCAGACATGCCTGCAATACAGGCAGACAAGATTTTCTATACACGGCAAATAGAGGATGCATCTGGCCATGAATCTCAGGAACTGCTGCGTCATATTCCCCTATATGCATAACTATCTCACGGGCAGCTTCAGCCTTAATAAATGGCATATCGCAAGCAGCAATAAGGTTGATGTCAGTCTTTGAAGCACACAGCCCGGCGTGAATTCCCCCTAAAGGTCCAGAATCTTTATAGCGGTCTGCAATCATCGGCAATCCAAGGAATTTGTAAGATTCCGGGGTATTCGTAATCAGCAGCGCCCCACCCGCTTCTTTCTCTAATTCCCCGGCAATGGCAGCAATATTAACTCCATGTGACATACTTAAGAGAGCCTTATTTACACCCATCCTGCTCGACTTCCCGCCGGCCAGAAGAATAGCTGTCGTTTCACTTTTTCTCTTTTCTGTGTCCTTCATAAATCATTCCCCTTCGCATGGTACCTGCCGGACTAAATTATCGGCTATTGTACAAGATTACTCCATTTTCCTTATTCATGCACTTGAAGTTATAGCCGCCCATGGAAATCTCATTTCATGTAGTTTTAGCCGAATATGGTATACTAATCATAAGATATTTCAAAAGAAATACCGCAGATCTTTTTGGGGAGGCACGTATAATGACAATGAAAAAGGCACTTTCCATCGCGGGCTCAGATGCCAGCGGCGGAGCAGGAATCCAGGCAGATTTAAAAACATTCCAGGAGCTTGGCGTTTATGGAATGACCGCTTTAACAGTTATTGCAACTATGGATCCCAAGGATAATTGGAACCATAAAGTATTTACCCAAGATATAGATGCACTAAAGGCTCAATTAGATACAATTCTTTCAACCGGCATTGATTCCATGAAAACCGGGATGCTCGGAACAGTGGAAACCATTGAGCTCGCCGCCCGTACAATTGATGTAAACCAATTAAAGAATGTTGTCATCGATCCAGTTATGGTGTGCAAGGGAACAGATGAGGTCCTGAATCCGGAAACAGCCGTGGCGCTTCGCGAAGTATTGGTTCCGCGTGCGACTGTTGTAACACCGAACCTTTTTGAAGCTTGGCAATTATCACAAACTGGACCTATTAAAACTGTTGATGATATGAAAAAAGCCGCTGAAAAAATTCATGAACTTGGTGCTCAATATGTATTGATCAAAGGCGGAAGCAAGCTTGAACATGAAAAAGCAATCGACTTGCTTTATGATGGAAAAGAGTTTGAAATCCTTGAGTCAGAAAAGATTGAAACTGCTTATACGCATGGAGCCGGATGCACATATTCTGCTGCAATAACAGCGGAGCTTGCAAAAGGAAAATCTGTGAAGGAAGCCATTTATACTGCCAAGGAATTCGTCTCAGAAGCAATCCGCCATTCATGGAAGCTAAACCAGTATGTCGGCCCTGTTATGCACGGTGCATACCGCAGCTATGGTGCAGGCCGTCCGGAAGCTGAAAAATAAGATTCGCAAAGAGTGCTTGTTCCTTTTGGGACAAGGCTCTTTTTTTGCACTGTGAAAGCTTTTCTGGAAAACTCAATCTCATCCTTTCGCTTTTTGCTTTTGTTTTTAGTAAGATAGAAAGATACTATACATTAGCTATAGATATTCAGATTGCCGGGCTATTGAAGGAGGAGTTGCAATGAAACCAATCGATCGCACAGGAGTGCAGCAGGCTATAGATTCGTTTGCCCAACAAGATGTGTATTTGCATCTTGAAACAACGAACGGTGCATATGCCACTCATAATGATGAATCTTTTTTCTCAGCAGGAGCTTATATACGCAATGCATTCGTTCAATATGAACATGGAAAAATAGCAGGAACCGATCCCTACAGGGTTGGTTTGAAGCTTGAGATAGGCTGGATCTATGCTGAAGGCCTGACCCATTATGAAATTGATAATCAGGGAAGATTGCTGCTTGCCGGGCTTGATTTCACAGGCAAGCTTGCAGTAGCGCTCGAAATCAGTCCCTTCCCTTTTGAATAACAGGCAGAGACCTAACTTGCCGTTAACGCGGGATAAGTATCAGAAAGGAGCACATACATTGGAAAAAGAACGTCAGGTACTAGTTGTATTTCCTCATCCTGATGATGAGGCATTTGGAGTTTCCGGAACACTTGCTTCTTACGCAGAAATGGGCACCCCTGTAACCTATGTCTGCCTGACATTGGGCGAAATGGGCCGTAACCTGGGCAATCCGCCATTTGCAACAAGAGAATCGCTTCCTAAAATCCGCAAAAAGGAATTGCAGGATGCTGCAGATGCAATAGGCATCAAGGATTTGCGCATGATGGGACTTCGTGATAAAACAGTTGAATTCGAGGATGATGAGGAGCTGACAGGAAAAATTTCCGCTATAATCAGCGAATTGGATCCTTCTCTAATCATCACATTCTACCCTGGATACAGTGTCCATCCGGATCATGAAGCTACAGGCAGAGCAGTGGTCCGTGCTGTAGAACGCATTGATGAAGCAAGCCGGCCAAAGCTGTATTGCGCAGCATTTTCAAATAATTGTACAGATGAACTCGGTGAGGCGGATATCAACCATGATGTCACTGCAGTCCAGGATAAAAAGCTGGCAGCCATG
This sequence comes from Bacillus sp. MUM 13, assembly GCF_001866725.1. NCBI lineage: Bacteria > Bacillati > Bacillota > Bacilli > Caryophanales > Bacillaceae > Bacillus > Bacillus sp. MUM 13. The sequence goes on along the minus strand of NZ_MLYQ01000027.1, from coordinate 48,509 downwards.
AAAGCTCACCGCTCCCAGACTGAATCCATGCTTGCCACATGGGCAGACAAAATGAAGAACAATGATCCGCAGCTTCTTTCCTGGATCCGCAATGAACGCCTTTGGACCTATCAGTGGCCCAAAAAATAATTGAGAAAAACCTTCAAGGCCCTGAACATCCAGGCTTTGAAGGTTTTTTTCTAATTGTTCACTGTGTTACCTTATAATTTAACGTTTCGCTTTCCCCCGCTCTGCGACTTATTTTAACCGTGATCAGGCAACTCGCTCGAATGAAGTGCGAATTGGCTCGAATGAAGCTGGAATTCGCTCTAATCCATGCGTACTTGGCTCTAATTGTTAGCAAATCGTGTGAGATTATCCATAAAAATGGAATCTGGCAATTTTCGAAATAAGGCTATTCATTAAAGAGTGTTGTTTTTTGATGGGTTCTGTGAGGCAATCTCACCATTAAAGGGGGCTGATGGGAGCGAAAGGCGCGGTACTCCTGCGGTAAGCTGAGAACCTGCAGGTAAAGCCAAATAAAGTCAATACTGCCTTATGGAAAGCGAGCCCTGGAGCGAATGTCACCCAAAGTTTATGAAACTGCCTAAAAAAATAGCCTGCATGCAGCAGGCTCTAAAAAGGGGGATTACTATGAAAAATTCATCATGCTTTAAGGATAGCCCCTTTTTGTCTTTTTTATACATAAAAATCATTAAAAAATATGAATCAATCAAAGCCCGCAAATGCCAAGAACCAGGAAGCTTCCGGCTGTTAGATTTCCCGGCCTTCAAGCACACTTAAGATAGCATGTGCTACACCATCTTCATCATTGCGTTTTGTGACAAAGTCAGCCAGCTGCTGAATTTCATGCGGTGCATTCCCCATTGCAACAGAAATTCCGGCGGCCTTAAACATGGAGATATCATTATAATTATCTCCGATTGCCATTGCCTGTTCCAGGGATTTCCCCTTGCTCTCCAGGTATTTCCCGAGAGTAATTCCTTTTTGGGCTTGCTTATTTGTGATTTCCAGGTTGTCAAATCCGGAAGAGCTGACTGCAAAACGGTTTTCTTCAGTCAAAAATTCAGCTGTTGCATTCATTTTGTTATCATCATTGGAGAATGCAAGAAGCTTTAAATACTGAAGTTCAGGGTTATTATATAATATTTCATAATTTTCAACCGAAATGACATGTCCCAGCGTCAAGCGCTCCTTGGCACGATCTGTGGCTGTTTGCCGGTCAAGTTCTGGATTGGCCGTAATAAAAATATCAATTAATGCATTGACTGATTTCTCGTAGTTCCTGGAGTATACCCCTTTATCCGTGTAAATTTCAAAGTAAATTTTCTTCTCATCAAGGGTTTTGGCAGCAAATATGACGTCCTTGACATCGAGTGTGCTTGAATAGGAAGGTACGCCGCTTTCAGAAAAAACGGCGGCACCATTTACACAGATAACCGGGCACACGATATTTGCCTCGTCCAAAGCAAACCGGGCTTCCTGAAAAGAACGCCCTGTCACAATAACGATTTCCACTCCCTCTTTCTGTGCACGCTCTATAGCTCTTTTATTTTCCGCACTTACTTTTTGCTGCTTATTTAATAATGTTCCGTCCATATCAATTGCTATCGTTTGAATCAATGAATACACCCCGCATTTTTTCTTTTGCACTGTAATAAGTTCCCTATTGTTATCTTTCAGAAACAGCTTTTATTAACATACTTCCACTAATATGCTTTTTTTACACACTATAACATATTGTCTCCTCATCGCAGAGTTTTTTGTCCTGCGGGAACTGCTGCGTTTTCTTTTAACGCAAACGGGTACATAAAAAGTGATTAAAAATCCAAGAGATTGCGAGGAGATACTATGACGTCAAAGAAATCTTTATCAATGATGGCCGCTTCAGGAGCACTGGCCTTTTCAGCATTATTTGGTGCAGCTTCTGCACAGCCTGCCGCCGCAGCGCATGCAGAGACTAAAGAGCCTGCTATGCAAATCGTCAAAAAGATGGATGCGGATGCCATCCGGAAAAATGTAGCCATGTATGCTGCTTCTCTTAAAGGAAAGCCATATAAATATGGCGGTCAATCTCTGAAGGGGTTCGATGCTTCAGGGTATATTTCCTATGTTTACACCCATGCAAATCCCTCAAAAATGAAAGTGGAAAGAACAATAGCCAAGCAATATAAACAAGGTATGACTGTGAAGTCCATGAAGGATTTAATGCCAGGTGATGTCGTATTCTTCAGTTTCAATGGAAAAACACCTACATTTGCCGGAATTTACACAGGCAAAAACACGTTTTATGCCGTAACAAGCAAAGGCGTGACAATGGAGAAGCTTAACACCAAATACTGGTCAAAAGCATACGCTGGCGCAAAGCGCTGGATTAAATAAAGCAGAATATCTATCACAGGGAGCGATTCCTCCTGAGCCCGGCTTTGCCGGGTTTTTGCTTGTTCTTTATGCAGCAGCACATGCTCTTTTAAAAAGGCTGTTTTCGTAAACTTTGTTGCTATTAAACAAGGTGGTTGATTTCCGCTTCAGGATGCTCGCTTTCCGCGAGGCAGCCGGTGAGCCTCCTCGGCTGTTCTGCTCATCCCGCAGGAGTCTCGCACCTTACGCTCCAATCAACCTGACTTGACAATAGGACCGCCTCACATAACAAATTAAATATAAACAAAATGTATTTGTATTGCTGTTCGTCGAGAGGGATTTCTTTTTTTTTGCCATGAAAAGTTGTATGCTTTAGTAGTTCTGAAGATGAAGACGATTACATAACAACTAAATGATATAACGAAAGGGGTTATTTTTATGCGCGTGATGCCTTTAGAGAAACGAGAGGTTACAGCAAGCCGTTTAGTACTGGGCTGCATGGGATTTGGGGGCAGCTGGGACAGCAGCCCGATATCTGATGAAGATGTTACAAAAGCAGAGCAAGCCATCGATGAGGCCCTTTCTTTAGGAATTACAATGTTTGACCATGCCGATATTTATACAATGGGAAAAGCAGAGGAAGTCTTTGGCAGAGTGCTGAATTCCCGTCCTGGTTTAAGAGATCAGATGGTCATCCAGAGCAAGTGCGGAATTCGCTTTGAGGATGAAATAGGTCCTGGCAGATATGATTTTTCAAAAGAGCATATCCTGAACTCTGTGGATAAAATCTTACAACGTCTTTCCATCGAATACCTGGATATTATGCTCCTTCACCGTCCTGATCCACTCATGGAGCCTGAAGCAGTGGCTGAAGCCTTTTTACAGCTGAAGTCTTCAGGAAAAGTCCGCAATTTTGGTGTCTCCAATATGAATAAAGGCCAAATTCAGCTTCTTCAGGCTTTCACGGAAGAAAAGCTTATCGTTAATCAATTAGAATTAAATCTGAAAAAGCTTGACTGGGTAGATCAGGGGGTTCATGTCAACCAGGCGGCAGGAACTGGAACTCACTTTGGTGAAGGTCTGTTAGAGCACAGCATGCTTCATGATATCCAAATTCAGGCATGGTCTCCTTTGGCAAAAGGAATCTACTCAGGAAACGATTCTGAAAAGCTGTCTGAAGCTGATTTCAAAACTAAGGAGCTAGTGCAGAAGATGGCGGCTGAGAAGGGAACGTCCCGTGAAGCAATCGTTTTGGGCTGGCTTATGCGCCACCCTGCAATGATACAGCCTGTTATCGGCACTACAAACACTGAACGAATCAGAAATTGCATGGATGCCATCGAGATGTCAAAACAGATGACCCGCGAAGAATGGTATTCCCTTTATGTATCTTCCAGAGGCAGCAGATTGCCATAAAAACCAAGTGCCTTAAAGTTTGGCTAGGCATTACGGCTATAGAAGCAAGAAAAGGAAGAAGACAATCCTGTCTTTTTCCTTTTTCTAATTTGCTAACTTTTTGAAAGCTCCCCAGCAAGCGATTCGATTTCAGCTCCAATGCTGTTCTGGATTTCCTCTATTTTTTTGAAATTCATTGCTTTTACGTATATTTCCTCAAGCTTATCATGAAGAGACTTTGCTCTTGCCAAAAATGCATTTGCTTCATTCATCTTACCCTTGTACCTTGCAGAGATGTCGCTGATTGCTCCTGCATATATCTCGTCTGTACCCGGATTGACAGCCGCTTTATATAAATCTATAATTTCGTCTCCCTCTCTGCTGGGGAAATATTCATGTGGTGCTGTACTGTCAAAAATAGCGATGCCAATTTCCCTTACAATGACCATGTCCAGGCTTTCAGGATCAAATCCGCAGTGGTACACCTCAACGTCAAAACCTCTCTGCTCGGCGGCTGATGCCAGCTTTTTAAGCAGGGTTGATTTTCCTGATCCCGGGCGCCCTTTAAGAAAGTACCGCTTCGGCAGGTCTTCCGTTAAATTCGGAATAAAGTCCCGGGCTCCTTTAGGAGTCGCGGCACCCAGGAACCGATGCCTTACGTCAGCAGTCTTGTTAATGAAAATGTCCCCAAAGAAGGATTCCTTCCACTTAGCCGCCAGCACATTAAGCTTTCCAAAGTCTGTGCTTTCTATATAGATTTCTTCCCATTCATCATGTATGGACAGCGCCTCGGCAAATTTACCGTAAGCCGATTTAAAGGATGAACCGATTTGTTTTGTCAGTCTTACAATCTCTTCTTTTTGTGAAGCCAGAAGAGCTGAATCCCAGGCAACACCCAAGTTCACATACTCCTCAACGGCCCCTGGTGCTGCCGGTTCAATGACATGCGGTGCTGTGCCATCCACAATCCCGATTTTAAAGGCAGGGATAATGACTCCATCAATTGATTCATTATCTGAAGAACAGTGAAGGTATTCAATATCAAAGCCTTTTTTAACCCAATCCTCACCTGTTTTTTTCATTAATGTAGATTTACCCGTCCCCGGCCCGCCTTTTAAGATAAATAATTTTTCAAGTCCCTTAAGATTGGAATCATATAAACTATAAAAGCCTCTTGCTGTATTTCCCCCGGCGTAATAGTTTTTAATTTTACCTGTCAAGATCAAACACTCCCTTTTGTTCCGTGTTTCTCTACATTGACTAAGGTATGCCGCTATCCCCGCCTGGGTGAATACCTAAACGAAATTTCAGGCATGATTATGCAGTGAATTTTCTTTTTCAAGGCTGTTTTCGTAAATTTTGGTGCTTTGGACCAAGGGCGATTTCCGTTCCAGGATGCACGCTTTCCGCTGGGCAGGCGGTGATCAGCAATGCCTGCAGGGTCTCACCTTCACCCTAATCTAAAAAATACCCTTCCTCTGAACGGTTTGCTCACTTATGAAATTTTTACAGGGTATCCGTATTAATATTTTTAGTCAGCTGTTTAAATTGGGCTTCTACAGCCTTTTTTAAATCTGCAGGACTAATGATAATTTGGACACCGATTCTGCCCCCGCTTACTGCCATCTTTTCCAATGCTTCAGCACGGCAGTCAATGAAGGTTGGAAAAAGCTTCTTCATTCCCACAGGAGAGCAGCCGCCTCTGATGTAGCCTGTTACTTTTTGCAGCTCTTTGACAGGAAGCATTTCTACCTTTTTGGCTCCTGCAGCCTGTGCCGCCTTTTTTAAGTCCAGCTCATCCTCGACAGGAACAACAAAGACATAGAAATGTCTGCTTCCGCTGCGGGCAACCAGTGTTTTAAATACCGTTCCAGGCTCCTGCCCTGTTTTTTCCGCAACAGATATCCCGTCAATCTTTCCATCCACAGTATCATAGGTTTCCAAACTGTATTCCAGACTTTTAGACTCTAGAATCCGCATGGCATTGGTCTTGGTGATCCCCAATTCTCTCACTCCTTTTTCTCATCGCTCCGTTCCATTCTTTTTCCGCCCCTGAATACATTTGCGCTGCGAATATACTCCACATCCTTCACGCCAAGCCTGAAGTTAATGACACGGGCCAGGGCAAAGAAGTAATCAGATAGACGGTTTAAATACTGTAACGGCAGCTCTGAAACACTGCTATCTGTTTTAATTAATGAAACTACAAGCCGTTCTGCCCTCCTGGTTACAGTCCTGGCAATATGGATTGATGCCGCTGGCTTTGATCCGCCCGGCAGGATGAATTTCTCCAGTTCTGGAGCTTCTTCAATAAATTTATCAATTCGTTCCTCAAGGTAGTCAATACTTTCAGGTGCCAGCTTTTTTGGTGCCTTGTCAGAGACAGTGGCGAGGTCACCTCCGCAGTCAAAAAGCTCATGCTGGATTTTTTCCAGATCCTCCAGTACATCTCCAAATACAGACGGATCGAGTTCTGTTACAGCTTGTCCGACATAACTGTTCACCTCGTCCACTGTCCCGTAGGATTCAACACGGATGTCATCCTTATCGATTCGTCCCCCGATTACACTTGTTTTCCCCTTATCGCCTGTTCGTGTATAAATTTTCATTTAGTTCCCTCCCTATTTTAGCTGATTGATTTTCATATATGTCCTTAGGTCCTGACAGACTCTTTTATCAGCGGGCCCGTTATATGCACGACATTTCCTTTTGTATCCCAGCAGGCTTCCCTTTAGGATTTCGCCATCTTACAGGCTAACTCCTCCGCCAGCCAGCTTTTTGAAAATTTTGTATGTAAAATGACCGGTACCTACGATAGTTTAAGATTGCAGAGTCCGTTAAATGAACAAAACATGTTCAAAAAACATCTCCAAATGATTGAAGATGCTCCGGTATGTTAGAGACTGCATTCATAGCTCCAGCAGACAGCTCTCTATGCTGTCAGCAACCAGATCTTTTAAAGAAGTGATTTGCTTTCGCTCTTTGATTTCTTTTCCTTTTTGAGTAGAAGCAACTAAAATCTCTGTATGAGGATTTTGGGTCCCGTCTCCTGAATGTGCCCTTGCTTGTGCGTTTGCACAGACGGCAACACACTCTATCATCGCTGCCTCTGATAATGCTGCATCGATAAACACCCATATCACCCGCTGATCCCTATGCTCTTCTGTACTGTGAATCATGACTGCAAATACAGAATTATCATGTGCGTACCCAGTACTCACATTAAGACGGTCAGCATTTGTACTAGACCAATAGGTTCCTGAATCAAATTCCAAGCTGCCATCATGAGTTTGTTCAGTCTTCATTAAAAATCGGCTGTACCAGCTTATCCCGTGCTCGGTAGATACCGTTTTCAGCGGAATAGGAGATTGAAACTCAACGACGCCGGGTTCAGTGTGCAGAAATTCTCCGCTCATTTTATAGCAGCCATCATTGCCGGCGGCTCTTTCAGGCATTATGACCATTTGAGGCTTATCGACAGCAGGGTGGCTTTGTTTAAGAATTTCGGTATTATATACCCTGCTGATCCGCTGTTCCTGCAGTACATGATGCGGAACAGCTAGCAGGTCCATTTTTCCCTTCTCCATAAGAAGCAGCCTGTCGCAATAAAGGGCGGCCAGATTCAAATCATGAAAGATGGAAATGACCGTAAGGCCTCCTTGGGATGTCCACTTTCTCAGCAAATCCAGGAGTTCTTTTTGAAAGGAAAGATCCAGATGATTGGTGGGCTCATCCAATAGCAGGATCTCAGGCTCCTGTGCCAGGGCCTGCGCGAGAAATACACGCTGTCTCTCTCCTCCCGAAAGCTCCTGTATGTACCTATTCCCGAAGGAGTCCACTCCTGTATCGGCCATGGCTTTTTGAACAATTTCTTCATCCTTTTCATTCCATGACTGCAGCCATCCTCTTTGATGGGCATATCTCCCGAGAGAAACTGTTTCTTTCACCGAATAGGCAAAGCTCTGATCATAATGCTGCGGCAATACAGCCACAATTCTGGCAAGTTCTTTAGCTGAATATTCATTCAGGTTTTTGCCCTTTATTTCAATTCTTCCTTTTTGTGCCTTAATAATCCCGCTCAGCATTTTTAACAAAGTAGTCTTACCGCTTCCATTTGGCCCAAGTATTCCAAACAGCTCTCCCTGCTTAACTTCAAAGGATATATCCTGCAAGACGGACCGGCCCCCATAGCCGCCCTCCAATCTGTCCGCACTCAGCATCTTCATCCCCTACTTTCTGCTCTTCTCTTTAATAAAATTACCGCAAATGCCGGGGCGCCAATCAGGCTTGTAATCACACCAATCGGCAATTCGGCCGGTGCAATAATAGTGCGTGAAATAAGGTCGGCCAATATTAGAAAACCGCTCCCTGAAAGCATCGAAAGCGGCAGCAGATGCTTGTGGTCGGGCCCCCAAAGAAGCCTAGCAAGATGAGGAATGACCAGCCCGACAAATCCAATGGTCCCTGAGACCGCTACAGCAGCGCCTGTTAATATGGAGCCTGCAATCAGGATGATCAACTTTCTTTTCTGAACATCCACACCAAGATGACGGGCCTTTTCTTCGCCAAAAGACATGGCATTCAGTTCCCGCGCATTCAGCACCAGCAATAATGCGCCGATGATAAAAAATGGCAGCAGGATCACGATATAATCCCATCCCCGCATCGAGACGCTTCCAAGCAGCCAGCCAATGATCTGCCGCAGCTCCTCCCCGCTCAAGGCAATCATCAGTGAGATGACCGCCCCTAAAAAGGAACTGAAGATAATACCCGTCAGGATAATGGTCTCAACCTTCATGGCCGGGTCAATTTTGCGCGAAAACCCAAGCACGATGAATATCGTAATCATTGAAAACAAGATGCTGAGAAGCGGCAAAGTGAACAACCCTAAAAAAGGGATGGACATGTTAAAGAATAATGTAAGGACTGCGCCTGCAGAAGCGCCTGAAGAAACACCGAGTGTATACGGATCAGCCAGCGGGTTTTGCAGCAGCCCCTGAAATGAGGCACCTGCAACAGCTAGAGAAGCCCCGACAAGCCCTGCTAAAATAACGCGCGGAAGCCTTATGTTCAGCACTATATTCGTGTACATGGAATCGGAATAATCAAGGGGAAGGTGAAATACACCCTTCCCGATGATTTGGAGAATGCTTAAAAAAGGAACTGAAACACTGCCTATGGAAATACCCATGAGGGCAGCCCAAACTAAAAAAGCAGCTGCCGCGGCATAGGCAAGCCCCCGATTATTTAAACGTTTCCGGATAGACTGTTTTAGCAAGTTCCTCTACTCCTTCAGCAAGGCGCGGGCCTGAACGTGTCAGAAGATCTGTATTCACATCAAACACCCGTTTGTTCTTTACTGCATTCACATCCTGCCAGCCTTTTCTGTCCAAGACCTGTTTGCTTCCGCCGTATGTTGTGATAATGACATCCGGATTATGCTTAATCATAGCTTCCTGATCCAGTTTAACCCATCCATTTTGGTCTCCAGCTGCATTTTTAGCATGTATGATGCCTGTCATTTCATCCATAAAAGTATTTTTTCCTGTTGTATAGATTTCCGGTGCAGGAGACACTTCAAAAAGAACTTTCTTCTGTTCCTTTATGCCCTCAGCCTTTTTTTCTATCCCTGCTATTTTTTTCTTCATGCCGTCAATAATCTGATCCGCTTTGACCTTTTCCCCTGTTGCTGTTCCAATCAGTTCGATGCTTTGATATACTTTGTCAAAGCTTTGGGCATCGTTTACCACAACAACAGGAATTCCGGCATCCTGCAGCTGTTTATGCAGGTCAGCTGCACTTTTTATGATAGATTCATGAGTCAGCACCAAATCCGGCTTCAAGGAAAGGATTTTTTCGACGTTGAATTCCATGCCGCCTATTTTTTCCTTATTCTTCACGTCACTTGGATAGTTATCAAAATCAGAGACTCCCACAACCTCTTTGCCAAGGCCTAAAGCATAGGCGGTCTCTGTGTTGCTTGGGATAATGGAAACAATCCTCTTAGGTTTCTTTTCAATTTTCACTTCATTTCCGGAAGCATCTTTTACCTTCAGCGGAAATACTGCGGTTTGCTCCGTTTTATTTTTGCTTTCTCCTGAATCCTCCGTTTTCTTCTGTTCCGGGGCGCACCCTCCCATAAGCATGCCAACCAGAGTCATTAAAAACAGCAGTGAAAAGATTTTCTTCATTCTACACAACCTCCGCTTTCTTCATTTTTCCCTAAAACAAAAAAAACTCCAATAATCATTGGAGATAGCTGCATGGCAAAATATTAACCTTGTCCGCCACACACCTCCCCATCCTCGCGGGTTTATTGGTGTACAGTTACAGGCAGGTCTCCTGGCTTATGGTCATTGTCTGCAGCGCCTTCCCGTAGCTTGTACAGTGGCCTATTGCTGCTTACTCCCATTTACAGTGGCGGGACCGCGCTGGCATTTCACCAGCTTCCCTTTTAAGTCTTAAAAAAGACACCCAGTACTGTTTTCACATTTATTTTGTTCATATCGATTATACACCAAACGATATTGAAAAAAAGAGATGTTTGCTGTTTACGCATGCAAATGTTTAGAAATTTCATAGAGCGGAAGGCGGGGAAAAGGATTGCATCAATCATTCTGCCATGAAATCGCTGTTTAAAAATAGAGGAGATCATCTAATAGAGCCAAACAAAAAAAGAGGCTGATTGCCAAAAAAATTAGCCGCTCGCCCTCTTTCCAGTCATAATCTCTATAGCCAGGATTTCATCTGTGTCCTGATGGAGTCCTTTTCAATCAGTCCCCGCTGCATACTGACCGGGCACTGACTATTATACTTTCTTATTTTTTCGTTAATAGCAGCAAGAAGAACTCCGGCTTTATCCTGCTCAACTGCTTCTTGCAGAAGATCTCTTATTTCCTGCTGGAGCTTCACCCAGGGAGGCAGGTATCCTGCATTTTTTGCTGTATTGACAAAGTTATCATACACATTTCCCGTAAACAGCTTTTTGGGTAAAGGCTTTCCGTATCCCGGGTTCGATTTTAATCCTGCTTCATCTCTTTCATATTCTCTAAAAATCTCCGACATTAAGTCTCTTGGGCCTTCATTATTGGAATTCATGTCATCCCTCCTATTTCGGCTTGCTATCTTTCTAATTATACCACCCGCCCTCTTGCCGGAACGCTGAATTATCTGAAAATTTTGTGTCAAAAAAAGCAGCACCCCTATTGGGAATGCCGCCATCATCTATTGTTTCATTTTAATATATTTTTTTATCCTGGTAAAATTCAGCGCATATAGCACACCGCCAAATGCCAGTATGCCAGCAAGAACTCCGATAATCACAACAATTAACTCATTCACGTAAGTCGCCTTTGGAAAAAACAAAGCCATCAAAAGGTTTTTCACCGCTGACACGACAAGTACCATAATGACGGTGGAAGCGATGAGACTTATGAGCCTGAATTTTATATTTTTGAGATTGATGCCGATATTTCTATTTATAACGATGATATTTACAGTCAAAGATGTAAGATATCCAAAGTATGTTGCAATGATGAATCCGGACTCAGGATAGTAGTTTGGCAGAATGAAGTTCAAGGCCAGCTTAACTATGAGACCAGCTGCAAGACCAGCGATTGCTTTTTTTTGCTGATTCACGGTCTGAAGGATGGATGTTGTAACGCCATAGATGGCAATAAGAAGACCTGCCGGAGCATAAACCCTCAAGAGCCCACCCCCCATTTCAGGAGTTGCATTAGGAAACATAATGTAATAAAGAGGCTCTGCTAAAGCAAACATTCCAAATGCAGCCGGCAGCATGATGGTCATCAGCACCAGGAAGGACTGGTTCATCTGCTTTCTCATCAATTTATAATTATTGGCAACAAAGGATTTCGTCATATTCGGGATAATTGATACACTGAGACCCGTCGTGATTGAAACCGGAAGCAATACAAGGACCTGGGCATATGAAATGACACCATTAATATCCTCAGCGTCATGCTGCTTAAAGCCTATATGCATTAAAATCCTATTAATCGAATATGAATCGATATTCTGATATAGCGGTAAGCTCATTCCCATCACAACAAAAGGAATCGAATGCTGAATAATCTCCTTGAAAATTTCCCTGATGGAAATGTCGGGGCTTCCCTCTCTTGCCGCAGCTGGACTGAAGATATGATCCCTTCTTTTCCAAACCTGTTTAATAAGTACAGCAATTCCAAAAACAGCTCCAATAAACGCAGCAAAGGTGGCAACTCCCACTGCAGCCGTTACGGACAGATGCAGGAATTTTATTGTGACAAAAACTCCTGCCAAAATAAAGATAACCCTTGCAATTTGTTCCACTACCGTACTTACAGCTGGCGGACCCATCGTCTGGTGCCCCTGGAAATAGCCGCGGAGAAAACTCATTGGCGGGACAATAATCAAGGCAAAGCTCACCAGCTTAATATTAAAGATGACACTTTCCAGCGAATTTCCGCTGCTGCTGTCATTAACGACAATTCTGGCCATTAAAGGGGAAAGCATATAGAGAACGAGAAAGGCGGTAAATCCAGAAGCCAGCATCAAAAGGATGCCTGATTTAAAGATTCTCTGCACCACATCCTGCCGTTCCAATTCATTATATTTAGATATCATTTTGGAAATGGCAAGCGGAATGCCCATGGTGGATAAACTGATCATGATGGCATAGGGTCCATAAGCATATCTGTACAGAGCGTTCCCTGTACTCCCGATCATCATTCCAAGCGGGATCATATAGATAAATCCGAGTATCTTGGAGATAAAGGATGCAGAAGAAAGCTGGACTGTACCTCGCAATAATTTATTGGCCATTAATCGTACTCCCATTTATATCAAATAAGTGCATGTGAAAACAAAACCTGCGTATCTAAAATAACACTTGCTTGGCTAAATTCCAAATGAATTATTTCACTTCATAAAAAAACTTTATATGTAAAACATGCGAGCAGCCTATTTACTTTTGAAAACGGACGTTTTATAATTTAGTTAAATAACTAAATACTTAATTGAAATGACCAGGAAGGGAAGAATTTTTTGTTATGAACGACGCATTTAAAGCCCTGTCAGACGCTACAAGAAGGAAAATCCTCGACCTGCTGAAAGAGGAGGATTTAAGTGCAGGAGAAATTTCAGATCACTTCAGCATGAGTAAGCCAAGTATTTCTCAGCACTTGAAAATCTTAAAGAACGCCGGGCTCGTTAATGATGAAAAAAAAGGACAATTCATCGTATATTCATTGAACACCACCGTCTTCCAGGAATTAATAAGCTGGGCTTTTAATTTTGTAGAAAAAGAGGAGAAGTGATTGTATGAAAAAGCACCTTATTCCAATAGTAATCATAGGAGCTACTGTCATGCTTTGGCTCATTTTTTACCGGGACCTTCCCGGAAAGATTCCCGTTCACTGGGGCACAGACGGAGCGGACGGTTATGGAACCAAACTGGATGCGATGTTAATGAATACAGGGATGATGATTCTGCTGTATGTCATCCTCGCTTTTAGTCCAAAACTTGATCCAAAAAAGGAAAATTACAAGTACTTCAAAAGAAGTTACGGAATGATCACCTACTGTCTGTTGATGTTTTTCTTTTTCATCAATATATTTACCATTTTATCCGGTCTTGGCTATCAGCTGCCGATGAGCCATCTTGTCACTATTTTTGTGGGACTATTGTTTATCGTCATCGGAAACTACACAAACTCTTTGAAGCCTAATTATTTTGTCGGAATTAAAACACCTTGGACACTGAGTAATGAAACAGTCTGGAAGAAAACCCACCGATTTGGCTCCAAAACCTTTATGATTGCCGGGGTTTTATTGATGGCTTCTGCCTTTTTGCCTGCCGCACTGCTCACATCCGTCATGATTCCAATCATCCTGGCAATTGCCCTGCTCCCCATTGTCTACTCATATTTTATTTTCAAAAAGACAGTAAACTAATCAAAGAAACAGGGTCCCGAGTGTAACGGACCCTGTTTTCATTAAAATATTGGCTGTTTTCGTAAACTTTGTTGCTATAAAACAAGGGGGTTAATTTCCGCTCCTGGATGCTCGCTTTTCGCGGGGCAGCCGGTGGCCTCCTCGGCTGCGCCTGCTTAGGTCTCACCTGTTCTGCTAATCTAAGCAGGAGTCTCGCACCTTACGCTCCAATCAACCTGACTTGACAATGGTAACGCCTCACAAAACAAATTAAAAAACAACAATCTTTAAGAAATGAGCCAAAATATTTCAAAGCGGGCTGGCATAGTAGTCGATGCTTCTTACTGTTACAAATCCGCACGATTGATATAAATGCAATGCCCCTTCGTTCTCCGCGGCCACTTCGAGAGAATTATATTTTTTCTTCAGCACTTCTTGTGTGTATTGGATGCTCTGCTGCAGGATTTGCCGTCCGTAGCCTTTGCCTCTCAGCTTTTCCATAACACTGAAACCGTATATAAAAACATTGTCCGGCTCAAGCTTCAGACCGATTTTACCGACCGGCATCCCCTCTATTTCGGCAATAAGTGTAACATCCCCGCTATTTTCCATCCTGCTTTTTAAGAACTCCGCCGCTTCCTCCTTTGATATGGAAAACCCTTCTTGATTAAGCGTGACTAATGTTTCAAAATCACCAGGCTCGGTTTTCCTTAAAGAAATAGATCCCGGCCGCGCAGGGAGAGCCCCATCTTTACGTTCCATAAAATACTCCGAAAAGGAATACTCTGCTTTTTTCGCAAGGGCAAATTCCTTTCCTGTTGCTGAATTGCCAGGACAAATCAAAAGAATTCGCTGAAACTTATTCTTCCTGCATTCTTCCTCAGCCTTTTTCAAAAGAGCAGAAAAAATCCCTCTCCTTCTAAAGTCCGGATGTACCATCCCGCTTATTTCTGCCTCTGTCCTGCCAAAGAAATAAATCCCCAGGAAACCCGCCAGCCTCCCATCTTCATAATATAAAAGGTCATTTACCTCACTGCCCCGCCTTTTGCAAAGCATACTCCAATTTAATTTCATCTCGATTCCATCATGCTTCACACAAATCAGCTCAAGTTCCTTAATTTCTTCAAGCTCAGCAGCACTCAGGGTAATGCGTGGCACTACTTTTTGTGATTTTTCCATCTATCTCTTCTCCTTTATGATCTATGCCATCTTCATATATATTCTAAAAAGCCCCCGTCATTTCCTCTGAAAATTCCTTATAATTTCATCAAATCAGAGACTATAAATGGGAGGTTAGAGAATTATTTAACCAATATACTTGAAAAGTAACTGCGGCCGGCATATAATATAACAGATGCTTCAACATGTCCCAGTAGCTCAGCAGGATAGAGCGACAGCCTCCTAAGCTGTAGGTCGTAGGTTCGATTCCTATCTGGGACGCTAATAAAAACCTCCAAGCCCTTAAGGGCTTGGAGGTTTTTTGTTATTGGGCTAATATTGGTCATTTCAAAGTGTTGCCTATGTTTAATTATGCTGATTTCGTAAATATGTTGCTATGGAACAAGGGGGTTGATTTCCTTTCCAGGATGCTCGCTTCCCGCTAATCCCGCAGGAGTCTCGCACCTTACACTCCAATCACCCCTGTTTAGCAACTAAATCGCTTCACAGAAAATATAAAAAAACAACAATCTTTAAGAAAAAAGCCTTTAATAAAAACTATTTTAATGCTTTATTCCACGCTTCATAAAATTCTTTCACAGTCGCATAACGATTATTTCGCTCTTTTTCAACAGCTTTAAAGGCTACTTCATATAATTCCTTGTCAGCTTCCCACTTTGCCAAGGTGTGATTCATTTCTCCGCCTAACAAGCCAAAAGCAATGGCTCCCATTGTAAAAACATTGGTTCTTGAATTAATAGGGGCCCCTAAAGTGAATTCCTCTGGAGCTTTAGATCTTTTAGCACCCCAAAAATGCTCCCCTATATTATTTACAAAAGGGGATTTACGATAAAAATCTATATCACAAATTTTCGTTTTATGATATTTAAAATCATATAATATACTTCCATCATAAAAATCTACTGCAATGAACCCTTGTGATTCTACAAAAGTATGAAAAGAAAAAATTGTATCAAGGGCGTCCAAACGTTTTCTAATAACAAGGCTTCGAAATCTATAGAATGGAGACTCAGGGTTTGTATACTTAGCCATTCCCCCAAAAGACCAATGAGAATGCAGGCATTCACCTTCGACCCATTCAAATACTGCTGCATAACCTTTTCCAACAGAAAAATGGTCAACCAGCTTTATTAAATTTGGATGCTCTAATTTCTTATAAATTGATATTGCCTCTATTAAGCGATCAACTGCATCTTTTGTGTCACCTGAAAATTCCAGCGTTTTAGCTCCAGCATATTTGACAAAAAGCTTTTTATTGTTAATTTCTACTCCAAAACAAATATTCCCGGAATCCTATTCATCGAATACACAAAAAACATCCCCAATTTTTTTTAGCCATAAAAAATCATGATGCTCTTTTAACTGGAATCTCACTTTGCCAATTTCTATCGTATATCGGCTCTGTTGCTCTATATATCCCAAAATGATAATCCTCCTATATGTAGGGGACACGCAGTTTATAGGGGAATGATACGCTTACCCACTAATCCAATTTAACCCCATTAAGTATAATTGCCATTTTCATATTACAACGCCACCTTTCATTTCATTAACTCAGGCATTAATGCCTCAAAGCTTATTTGCACTTATACTTACAGCACATACCTTAGAATCACTTATAAGGTGAAAATTCAACAACTCTAAGCTGTTATCCTTCTTTTCCAAACCTGCAGATTTATTATTCGAAAAAAACCACATCAAAAAACCGCCCATAAAATCCAGGCGGTTTTATCCATTTCTAATATTTTTAGCTTTCTCGCAGGTCATCCCAGGTTTGTCTGAAGCCCTTAGAGAAAGAGGCGGCTGATAATGCTATACAAGTTCAAGGTTTCTTTTTATATTTGCATTATTGAAATCAAGCCCCAGCTGGATGGCTGTTTGAGCGATTTCCGGCCGGATGCCGGATAAGATAGATTTTACTCCAATTAAGCTTAGAGCTTTGATTAATTGAAAAATCTGCTGCGCAACCATAGTATCCATGATGACTACTCCAGATAAATCAATATACAGCAATTTAATCAGCTTCTCGGCACATTGTTCCAGTGTATTTTCAAGAATGAATTTGGCCCTTGCCGTATCAATATCCCCCACTAGCGGAAGCAAGGCGGTACTGCTGCCAATCGGGATGACAGGAGAACTCAATTCATTAATCATTCTTTGCTGCGATTCGAGCCTTTTCATGGCATAATTATGGTTTTCCTGTACAAACCAAATCATGACCTTACTAAATATTTTAATAACTTTCCGTTCCCATGAGGAAATTGCATCCTCTGAATAATTCCCTTTATGAAGTGAAAAAAATTGCTGAAGCAAATCCAAATACTGTTCCTGTGTCCTGAAAAACTCCCTTAATATGAAATGGATAGGCGTACCTAGATGCTGTTCATCCTGGGCAATTTCCAGAATCCAGGATTCGAAGTTTTCTATAAAACTAGATTCATCTTTTATAAAAAGATCACAAAAATGAATATGAAATTCGTAATTTTGCTGTTTAACGGCTTTAATAACTTCAGGATCAGTAGACGAATAAACACCAGCGGGATCGCTTTTATCCAAAGAACCGTACCATTCTTCGGTTAAACCCCAGGTCTTCTCCAATAAAAATTCGTGCAGCTCTTTGTTTACGTCCATATTCTACCCCCGTCAGTTTTATTTCTAATAAAAATCATACCATACAGTTATTAGATCTGTTCACTAAAATGCATGCTCCATCTATCATAGCAGCACGCTTGTTAGCAGGCATACAAAAACACCCGCCAATGCGAGTGTTTGCTCCATCTATTTCACATCTTTATGGTTTTAGTATTTCATAAACTGATTGGCAAATTGCTTCATTGGGAGTTGAACCATAATACGCCGCATGTCCGTATAAGCAAGTTATGAAACTTTGTGCTGCCCTGGATTTTCCTTTCAAGAATTTCTTCTGCAAAGACTTTCTAGATGAAGTGCAATTACAGCTTCCATAAGCTTTGGTGTGACTTCATCCCCTTTTTGCAGATGATGTAATGCTAATCCATCTATAAGAGCATATAGCCGCTCCGTTTCAAGAAACACATCGAGATTTGGTGATGCAAGCCCAAGGTTTTCAAGTGATTGTATGATGAAGAAAATGGCAGATTTCGTTTCTTCATAGATTTCATTGCTGAATTTGCGGAGTGAAGGTTCACTCATCGCTTTCACTGTAAAAGCAAGCCATACCTCCGTTTCATATCTTTTTTGTTCATCCACAGGCAGGATTTCTCTTAGTATCAGTTTCATGTCTTCTACCGGCGGACCGTCAAGTTTTAAGCTGCTTGCCCTTTTTCTTATTCGTTCCAATACTAGCTGCATTGAAAAAAGGAGCAGTTCTGATTGTGTAGGAAAATAATGACGCAGCGAGCCAAGCGAGATGCCCGCTTCTTTAGCGACTCTTCTGACGGTTGCATGCTCCATCCCTTCTTCAGCAATGATCCGCCAGGCCGCTTCGGCTAATTTTTCTTTTTGTTTTTGATGATCAACTATTTTTGGCATATTTTTATTATATCACCGTTGATTGTTTTAATACAGCTGTGCTATTATGTATTTAATACATTTGTATTAAAAAAGGAGTGCGGAATATTGATTGGTTGGCTCATTTTAGTTTGTGAAGCTGGATTTTGGCTGATAGTCCTCGGAGGGCTGTTTATCCACTATGTCCTTAAACAGAGAAAAATAGGCGGAATGGTTTTATTATGCACACCCATCATAGACTTGCTTTTACTTGTTTTCACAGTGATTGACTTAAAAAATGGAGCTCCTGCAACTATATTCCATGCCTTATCTGCTGTATATATAGGTGTAACAGCAGGATTTGGCCATTCCATGATTAAATGGATGGATCAGAGATTCTCTTATTGGATGGCAGATGGTCCGATACCGGAAAAAGCTCCTAAATTCGGAGCCGGGCATGCACGCGCTGAACGCATAGGATGGTTCAGGCACTTTTTATCCTGGATGATCGGCATAGCACTGATGTACGGAATGATTCTATATATTGGCGATTCTGACAATACTGAAGAAATAAAGAAGCTTATTAAATGGTGGTCTATTGCTCTTGCAATCGACTTTCTATACAGCTTCAGCTATTCACTTTGGCCCAGGAGCAAAAGAATAGATGATAAGGCATAAAGGCTTTTGTCTATGTATCACAGCCCATAGAGGCCCAATCTGATCCCTGACGCGATAAAAAAGGATGAAGCAAATCTGCTTCATCCTTTTTTGAGTTAATCAAACTTTAGTTTAGCAAGTGCATCGGCAAGAGCCGTATTGATTGGTTCATCTTTATTTTGCTTGTTCAGATAGCTTGATACGTCTTTTTTGGATGCTTTTTGGTCTTTGCCTTTGCCTCTTCTTTTATTAAAAGAGGAAAGCTTCTCATGATAGCCGCACTTGCAGACAAAGGTCTGTGCCTCACCCTGGCCGCGCATCTCCATCTTTTTATGGCATTGCGGGCATCTTGCGTTTGTAGCCCGGGAAACTCCTTTTCGGTATCCGCATTCCCTGTCCTGGCAGACGAGCATCTTTCCTTTTTTTCCATTTACTTCAAGCAGCGGTTTTCCGCAATCAGGACATTTAGTTCCTGTCAGATTGTCATGCTTGAACTTCTTGCTGCTGTTTTTGATATCTGTAACTATATCCTTGGCATATGCCTTCATCTCGCTGATGAAAGCCTGCTTAGGAAGCTGCCCTTTTGCAATGGCAGTCAATTTCTGCTCCCACTGGGCTGTCAATGCCGGCGAGCGCAGTTCATCCGGGGCTAGGTCAAGAAGCTGTTTGCCTTTTGAGGTGACAAATATCCCTTTTCCCTTTTTCTCAATTAAGAAGGTATTAAAAAGTTTCTCAATCACATCTGCACGGGTAGCAACGGTTCCGATTCCGCCGGTTTCACCCAGTGTCTTTATAAGATCCTTTCGTTCACCGCTCATGTATTTCGATGGATTTTCCATGGCAGAAAGCAGGGTGGCTTCATTCAGCGGCTCAGGCGGCTTTGTTTCCCCATTGGTCATAGAGAGGTTTGTTATCTTAAGCACATCGCCCTTAGTCACGGACGGCAGCATTTGTTCAAGGAGACCATCATTAGAGTCCTCTTCATCTGTCTGGTGATCATATGCTTCCTTCCATCCGGAATGTAATGCCACTTTGCCTCTGGCTGCAAAAACTTCTCCTCCGATTATTGCTTTGATGGTTGTCTGCTCATATTCAAAAGGAGGCAGGAGCACAGCAAGAAATCTTCTGACAACCAAGTCATATATTTTATATTCCTTGTCGCTTAATTTACTCATGATAGGCGTTTGTTCAGTCGGTATGATGGCATGGTGATCTGATACCCTGCTGTCATCGACAAACGATTTGTTCACTTTAATGGGGCTTCTGAGAATTTTGGAAGCGAGCATGGAATACGGCTTCACCCTAACAGCTTCAAGCCGTTCCTTTAAGGTATCAACAATATCCGAAGATAAATGCCTTGAGTCGGTTCTCGGATAGGTTAAGGCCTTATGGCTTTCATACAGCCCCTGCATAATGGACAGTGTTTCCTTTGCAGAGTACCCGTACTTTTTATTCGCATCCCTCTGAAGCTCCGTCAAATCGTAAAGCTGCGGAGCAAAGCTTTTTTTAGTCGTCTTATCAACGTCTGCGACCTCGGCGCTTTGGTTTCTTGCCTTAGCCAGGATGCTTTCTGCTTTCTCTTTTTCGAATGTGCGGGTATCCTTTGTTTTTCCATCCTGCCAGATCAAATGCATATTAGAAGCCAAAGCTTTTAACCCGTAATATGGCTTCGGGCTGAAGCTCTTTATTTCGTCCTCTCTTTTCGCAATCATGGCAAGTGTCGGGGTCTGTACCCTGCCGCAGGATAATTGGGCATTATATTTGGTTGTAAGCGCCCTTGTCGCATTCATGCCTACGATCCAGTCGGCTTCCGCCCTTGCAACCGCAGAAGCATAAAGGTTTTCATATTCCCTTCCATCCTTTAGCTTGCGGAATCCGTCTTTGATCGCTTTGTCAGTCACAGATGAAATCCATAGGCGCTTGACGGGCTTTTTGACATGAGCCTTCTCAAGAATCCACCTTGCGACAAGCTCTCCTTCACGGCCTGCGTCTGTCGCGATAACGACATCCTTAACATCTTTCCGGTTCAGCTGGGTCTTCACTGCCTGAAACTGCTTGCCGGTCTGTTTGATGACTACCAATTTCAAAGAGTCGGGCAGCATCGGCAGGTCCTCTAGCTTCCAAGCTTTATACTTTTCATCGTACGCTTCAGGATCTGCATGGGTAACTAAATGTCCCAGCGCCCAAGTGACAATATATTGATCTCCCTCAAAAAAACCATTTCCTTTTTTATGGCTATTCAGCACTTTAGCTATATCTCTTCCGACTGAAGGTTTTTCAGCCAGTATAAGTGTTTTACTCATGATAACATCCTTTCAATTTCCTAAAATGCAAGAAATGTTTGTTCCCGTACATTATCTCATAAATTGCTTTGGAGAGCGACGATATGGGATGTAACTTACATGGCTCTCAACAACTTGGTCCTGTTAAACTTGCCTGCTGATTTCCGGTACGAAAGCTTCCTTTTGGGGCCAGCCCCGCGAGCTCCCTTTTGCCAATTGAACCCCTGTAATCAGCAAATCACTTTTACAAAGCATATGATTCAACAATTATTTCCCGAGAAATTTGTCGATTGGTGCTTCCTTGCTGTTTCTGGTATTTTTGGGCGGACTGGCAAGCAAGGATAGCAATCTATCACGGATTTTAGTAAGATGGACTATGGATGTGTTAATAAATATTGGAGGTTCACAAATAATGAGCTTACTTTCTATAGATAAATTGGGCCATAGCTTCGGCGACCGTACATTGTTCAAGGATGTTTCCTTTCGTTTAATGGCTGGTGAACATGTTGGCCTGGTCGGTGCGAATGGCGTCGGCAAATCTACTTTAATGAATATCATAACCGGACATTTAATTCATGATACAGGGCGGATGGAATGGACTCCGGGCGTCGTATACGGATACTTGGATCAGCATACCGTGCTTACGAAGGGAAAGACCATCCGTGATGTTTTAAGAGATGCCTTTCTTCCGCTATTTGAAGAAGAAAAGGCCCTGAATGAAGTCACAGAGAAAATGGGGACAGCTTCTCCGGAAGAGCTTGAAGAGCTTTTGGAACAGATGGGTGTCATTCAGGACAAGCTGGAAGCAGGGGGCTTTTACAATCTTGATATCAAGGTAGAAGAAGCTGCACGCGGACTTGGCCTGGATGCCATCGGACTTGACCGTGATGTTTCTGCTCTTAGCGGCGGGCAGCGGACTAAGGTTCTGCTTGCCAAGCTGTTATTGGAGCAGCCTGAGGTTCTTTTATTAGATGAACCTACCAACTATCTGGATGTCGAGCATATCCGCTGGCTAAGCAACTATTTGAAGGAATATCCGCATGCCTATCTTTTAATTTCCCATGACACGGAATTTATGAATGGCGTAGTTGACGTTATCTTTCATCTGGAATTCTCCAAACTGACTCGTTATACAGCTACCTATGAAAAGTTCCTGGAATTAGCTGAAATCAATAAAAATCAGCATATCCATGCCTATGAAAAACAGCAGGAATTCATCAAGAAGCAGGAAGATTTCATAGCGAAAAATAAAGCACGCTATTCAACAACGGGCCGCGCAAAGAGCAGACAGAAGCAGCTTGAGAAAATCGAACGGATCGACCGTCCTGAAACGGCCATGAAGCCCACCTTTGATTTTAAAGAGTCGCGAGGAAGCAGCAGGTTTGTGTTCGAGGGTGAAGCATTAGAAATTGGGTATGACCGCCCGCTCTTCCCTAAGCTTACAACAACGATTGAACGCGGAGACAAAATTGCAGTGGTCGGAAGCAACGGTGTCGGGAAGTCCACACTGCTAAAAACCATTCTCGGCAAAATTAAGCCCATTAGCGGCAAGGTCATCCTTGGCGATTTCCTTTTCCCTTCTTATTTCGAACAGGAAGTGAAAGCTGCAGGCACCACGCCGCTTGACGAAATTTGGAATGCATTCCCGAGTCTGGAGCAGCCTCAGGTAAGAGGAATCCTTGCAAGGGTCGGCTTGAAAAATGACCACATAACCCGCCCGCTGAACCAGCTGAGCGGAGGTGAACAGGCGAAGGTCCGCTTATGCAAGCTAATGCTGACAGAAAGCAACTGGCTTTTGTTTGACGAGCCGACCAACCACTTGGATATTGTAGCTAAAGAAGAGCTTAAGCGCGCCATGAAAGCCTATAAAGGCACTATTGTCCTTGTCTGCCATGAGCCTGATTTCTATGAGGATTGGGTGACAAAGGTATGGAACGTGGAAGATTGGGCGAATGAAGGCCAAAGCTGACTCTTTTATAGCCTTAACTGCATAAACAAAAACCATCTTTGGGTGCTCCAAAGATGGTTTTTGTTATATATGAATATCTTATAAACGGGCTGGTTCAACTATTTTCAATTCATTGCCCAATAGCCTGGCTAATTCCAGCATGCCAAATTTCCCTGCCGCTTTTTCTGCATCGCTGTTATAATTTGTATTTGTATTAATGTCATATGTGAAGATTTCCCCTTCACTGTTTCTGATAAATTCAATCCCGGCAACAGCAATTTGATTTTCTTTCAGGAACGTTTCGTATTGCTCGATAATGGGCTCCCGGAAACCTTCAATAACCTGGAATTTTGGCTTTTCAGGAACCTCCTCCCCAACAGGGCAGAATAAATCGCCAATCTGGCATGCGTCCGCCGGGCACAGCTCAAAGCCCTCAGATGTGTCGACACGGACAGCATACACAAATTTTCCGCCAACAAATTCACAGCGGGTGATATATGGCTCAGGGGATTTGATATATTCCTGAATCAGTGTAATGCCATCGACCGGTTCTTCAAAATCAGGGCTATCCACATATTGCTTCAGTGCATCAATGGAATGGAACAGCTGGACCCCAAGTCCCTTTCCGGCACGGTTATGTTTGGTGATAAAGGATTCTGCACCCAACTTCCCGGCTGCTTCTATAATCATATCTCTCCCGGCTGCAGCGATGGTTTTAGGTGTTTTAATGCCATGGCTTGCTAGTGCCGTGTATTGATTGACCTTGCTCACTTCCAATCGGAGAGCCCGGCTGCCGTTCAGGACCTTCCGTCCGTGCTGCTCAAGCCATGCCAAGACCGACTCGGTAAGTTCAGGCGCAAAACGGTGGCCCCTTGTATGGGAAGAAGCGCTCATTCTGCTGTAAAACACGCCTTCCGGCGGCTCCTGGGATAAGTCCACCAGTCCATGGTCAAGATGCCACTCTTCATAAGGCAGGTTCAGTTCATTCAATCTGTTTGTCAGATGCTCTGTCCATTCGCTGTTTTCGTGAATGATGTAAATTTTGCTCATTATTATAGCCTCCTGTTATAAGCTTCAAAACTTGACCGTCAGGCTTTTGTTTTTTGGCGTTTTTTCTCCACAAGCGGTTTTACCTGTTTCGCGAAGCGCTCCATTTCTTCCAGCTGCGGTGAAAACTGAAGCAAAAGCAAATCTACTCCCGCTTCTTCAAATTTAATGATACGCTCTGCAATCTGTTCTGGAGTCCCAATAAGGTTCGGGCGCAATCCCCTGTTGGAGACCGAATAATCATAAAGCTTGACCTGCTGCTCAAGCTGCGACTTATTAACGAAATCATTATATCCGGCATATGCACTGGATTCTTTAACATCCGTAATTCTCTTAAGTTCTTCCTGTGCTTCTTCTTCACTGTCCCTGCAGATTACATAGGCGGCCAATCCAAAAGATGAGAAAGGCTGTTTTCCTGATTCTGCCCGTCTTTCCTTCATTCCTTGAATTTTACCCCTGATTTCTTCAACTGTTCCGCCATGCATCACATATGCGTCACATTTTCCCGTTATCACCTGTTTGCCGCGTTCACTTTCACCGCCGGCATATAGGATTGGATTAGGCCG
This sequence comes from Bacillus sp. MUM 13, assembly GCF_001866725.1. NCBI lineage: Bacteria > Bacillati > Bacillota > Bacilli > Caryophanales > Bacillaceae > Bacillus > Bacillus sp. MUM 13. The sequence continues at coordinate 23,673 of NZ_MLYQ01000027.1, read as the reverse complement.
CTGCACCGGTTTTGGGCTTAAATGGGCATCTTTGATATCATAGTACTTTCCCTTATAGGAAAAGACATCTTCTTTCCATAAGCCCTGAATAACATCAATGAATTCTTCCGTGCGGTCATATCGTTCATCATGGGCCGTAAAGATCCCTCCATACTGGCGAGCCTCTTCCTCCCACCAGGCTGAAACAATATTCAGCGTGAATCGGCCATTGCTTATCTGGTCGATATTCGCCGCCATTTTTGCTGTAACAGCCGGATTATGGAATCCAGGCCTGACAGCGGTCATAATTTCGATTTTTTCGGTCACAGCAGCAAGCCCTGCTGCTGTAGTCCAGGCCTCAAGCGAATCTTGTTCAGGCCCTTTTATATCATTCAAGTAAAGTTCAGCAATCAATGTCGTATCATATCCCCACTGTTCTGCAGCCTGGATGACAGTCTTGGCATATTCAAAGGTTGGCGGCATGTTTTCATCATCTACATTTCGAAGCCATCCGCCAAAGATGGGAAGCCAAAATCCAAATTTCATCTCTCTATCTCCTTTTCCATTCAATTCTGCCTTCATCTTGAATAAAAAAACACACAAAAAAACTTCCCCCGATAAGAAGAAGTTTCGATTTATCCCCTGCTTATCTGCCAGAGTGCATGACTCTGCTGGAATTGGCACCATTCTGACTGTGTCAGCGGCTGCCGGGCTTCAAAGGGCCAGTCCCTCCACCTCTCTCGATAAGTACTATTCAATTTTTACATAAATTAATCCTACTACGAACCTTGGTTATCCGTCAACTTTATTGTTAGATAATTTTCAATAATACATTAATATGTTTTTTCACAGACAAGTGTGTAGGTTTTTGGAAGCCCGATATCGTGGATTTTATGATTCGGCTCCTCCTCCAGCACCTTAATTACAAGTCCTGATTGGCCAATTGCCGTAATCAGCTCGCCTATGGACCATTTTCTTTGGACCACATTTGACAGGCTTTCCTGCTCTTGCTCGGGCATATGCTTGGTAAATGCCACTCTATTATTTTCTATCTGTGAATCAAAATAATTGCCGGTTACTTTATGTTTTTTTCCTGAAGATGAAATCAGCTTCGTTGAAATAGGATGAAACTCGTGAAGGACAAATCTTCCGCCCTTCTTCAGCAAGCCCCTGATAACCTCTGCTAACGGCTGAAGGTCGATTACATAATGCAGAACGCCAAGCTCCATTAAAACAAGGTCATATTTTCCGCCAAGCTCTGCTTGAGGCAGCGAAAGAACATCTGAAACGATATAGTTTATATCGACTCCGCAAGAAGCTGCCAGTTCTTCTGCGAATGCTTTATTTTCTTTTGAAAAATCAGCCACCGTAACCTCTGCACCCAGTAATGCCAGTGCTGCTGCTTTCACTCCATTTGACCCCATCAAATGGGCTACTTTCTTTCCATTAAGATCACCTAAATACTTATAGAAGGGATGCAGCCTCCAAGCAGGGTTCTGCCTGATCTTTTCTGCCATGTCTTCCGGGCGCCCGTACCTGTTAATAAGCGCCAGATAATTATTCTGGTTCCAGGCCTGCTCATTATGCTCGGTGAATCCCTGCTGCTGCTTCAATAGATGGGCATGGATGCTGCTGCTGAATCTATTCATTTCTTTATCGTATAAATGGCTGTAAAGTGAACGGCACCAGATCTCTTCGCCGCCATGCGGAATGGCTATCCGGTATGGATCTGTTTTAACAGTGGTATTGTAAAAGAAGCTTATTACCGCTTCTATTTGGTTGATCTTAAGATGAAACTCTGCCTTTTCCGGGGTTTTCACGAGTTGAGAAGGCTTGAAGGTTTCAAAAAGGCTATATGCCTGCTGAAGCAGATCCCATTGTACGCTTACGGTTATTTTATCTTCGTCCTCCAGAATGACCCCCTGCAGCAAAAGTGCTGAAGCCCCGGTAAATTCATAGGGTATTCCCGCATGGTTTAAAAGAGAGCCTATGTGAAGGATGCCCGTATAATAAGTGTTGTCTTCCATATCCTATCCCCCATTTTTGTCAAAGCCTGTTTCGTTCTCATCCTGCTATAGCGGGTCATATATTTCCGCTTAAAAAATCTTCATTTTATGTAAATGCTCTTTTCTTAAAGATTGTTGTTACTTAAATAGTTCTGCGAGGAAAATCCATTGTTAAAGCAGGTTGATTGGAGCGGAAGGTGCGGAGACTCCTGCGGGATCAGCGTGACAGGTGAGACCCCGCAGACGACGCCTGGGAGGCTCAGCACACGCCCCGCGGAAAGCGAAGCACCCTGGAGCGGAAATCAACCCCTTGTTCCATAGCAGCAAAGTTTACGGAAAGAGCCTATTTAAAAGAGCGCTTTTAATAAAGAGTCTCCAGTTTTCCCTGTTATTTCACCAGTGCATGCTTGAATGCATAAATGACGGCCTGTGTGCGATCCTGCACTTCCAGTTTGCTCAAAATATTGCTGACATGCACCTTTGCTGTTTTCAGGGCAATATATAGTTCGTCTGCGATTTCCTGATTGGTTTTCCCCTGTGCGATCAGCAGCAAAATTTCCATTTCCCTGTTTGTGAGCTGTTCATGGAGAAGCCGCACAGCTGGTGTTCTCATTTTTTTCATCATCTTGCCTGTCACTTCCGGTTCCAGCACGGAATGGCCATGGAATGTAGAACGCACTGCCTCTGCTATATCACTTGCCCTTGAGGTTTTCAGCATATAGCTGGAAGCTCCTGCTTCAAGAGCCGGGTATACCTTTTCATCATCCAGAAAACTTGTGACGATAATGACTTTTGCTTCCGGCCATTTATCGATTATCAGTCTGGTTGCCTCAATCCCGTCCATTTCTTTCATGACCAGATCCATTAATATAATATCCGGGCGCAGTTCAAGTGCCAGCCTTACTGCTGCACCGCCATCATCTGCCTCGCCGATCACTTCTATATCAGCCTGCATAGATAAATAAGAAGATACCCCTATTCTTACCATTTCATGATCATCTACAAGCAATACTTTAATCAATATCTTCACCTCCTGAAGAAATTAATGGCACTTTTACTTCGAGCCTAGTTCCTTTATTGATCACACTGACTATTTTCATTGTGCCGCCAATTTCTGCAGCACGCTCCTGCATATTAAGAAGCCCATAAGAACCTGCTTTGGAGTTTTCTGAGCGGAAGCCGCAGCCATCATCTGCAATGATAAAGATAATCAGGCCGTCTCTTGATATTAGTGAAACCTCAAGTGATGAAGCTTTTGCATGCCTTAGAGTATTGGAAACAGACTCCTGAAGGATGCGGAATAAATGATCCTCTATCCCCCTGTCCATAGAAACAGGTTCTATCTTCCATGTGATTTTCATCGGAACTTTTTGAACGAGCTCCCCAAGCAATGAGGTAATGCCCTCTTGAAGGGATTTGCCTCTTAGCGGCACCGGGCGCAAATGAAGGAGGAGTGCCCGCATTTCAAGCTGTGACTGATGAATGACACTCTCTGTTAGCTTAAGCTGCTTCATTTCATTGCTGTCGGTATCCTGCCTGCTTTCGGTTATGGCTGACATGAGCATCGAGGCGGCAAACAGCTGCTGGCTGACAGAATCATGGAGCTCCCTTGCCAGGCGGTTTCTTTCCTGCGAAATAATTTCCTGAATATATTTTTCCTGATCCTTCACTTTTTCATTGGCCAGCTTTTGAACCGATTTGGCCTGTTCAGCGATATGCCTGCGCACATTTTCAAGCTGTGCTGAAATTCTTGCAAACTCCTGAACTTGTGTATTTCCTTCAAATGAAGATGCAGAGCCTTGTGATATTTTATATAACTCGTCACCCACTTCAGCAAGCTGCCTTTTCCAGTAAACACCTGAAATGGCTCCATAAAGGACACCAAGGATAATACTCGCGATCGGCAAAAACAGCGCAAACGGGAAATTCATGATCTTCCTGTTCCATAACAGTGACCAATCGTACAGCGGATATATAAAAAACACAAGTGAAGGCAATAGAATCGACATAGCGAAAGAAATGGCCGCACCCCTGATAATCTGCCTGGTAAGAATGCTCATATCCGTTTCACCTCTAAATCTCCGATAAGCAACGAGGTGATGATGGCAATCTTCTGTTCTGCCTCATTAAATCCAGGTGTCTGGAAAGAAAGAATACTATTGAAAATTTTCCTGTCCGCGTTATTGAACACCGACGTGCTTCCAGCAATGACAGAGTGGTGAATGCTCACTTCCAAATCATACGGAACTAAAATACGGACATTTCCCGCAATACCCCGGATGGAAATAAAGGTGTCTCCTTTAGGAAGAATCGTATTGCTCAAATCAATGACCGTATCACCAATCCCGGTCTGTATGTTCACATCATTCCATTCATATACATGGTCAGGCGTCTTTCTGCCTCCGAACAGCTTGTTTTCAAAAAGGAAATTCTTCTTGATCAGCGGCTCCTGGCCGCGATTCTTAGACTCTATCAGTACCGGATTGATATGTTCCGGATTCTTTTTGGATTGATAAAAAGTGTATAAAAGATAAGCAAGAATAGCTAAAATGAAAAATTTAAAGACCATCATCTGCAGCACAATAACAACCGTACTGAATAGTCCGATCCAAAACAGCATTTTCCCTATTGCACGATGATATTTTTTTTTGCCAAGGTATAAACACCCGAAGGATAGCGGAAGTGAGATGAATAAATCCCCATCAAAAAATACTAATTCTAAAAATAGCAGTACAATGCCAGTTAAAAAAACCCAGCCAATCCACTCTGTTCTATGTTTATTCAACACAGGGCCTCTCCCTTCGCTGATACTGCTTTTTCATTGCTGCATATATTTCAAAAGAGGCGCAGATTTCTGCGCCTCTTTAAGAATACCACGATTGCTTTAAGAAATAGAATGGGTTTCTTTATTTTTCAATTCCTTTTCAAGGCGGGCGATCCTGCCGTCAATGGTTTGATGGTGATAAGAAGAATTAACCGTATCTTCGAGCCTTTCCAGGTATTGCCCCATTTCTTCAAACCGCATAAATGGCTTATCCGCATTGCTTTCTGTATCCAGCACGCTATTGATTTTATAATGTGCTCTGGCAGCATTCTCTCGCCCCATCAGCTCCAGGCGTTTGATATTCATATCTTTTAATTTATGCTTCATTTCTTCGTACTTCTGTTCAAGCTCCTGCAGCTGATTCTCTGCATCATGAAGAGCCGTTTTTAAGCGCTCAGCACGCTTTTCGTATTGATCAATTTCACGCTCAGCAAACTCCTGCAGCCCGGTTTCCCCGGCCTTGGCAGCTACCTCTGCCTGATGCTTCCGTTTATCGGCTAAATTAAGCGCATACGCCAATTCCCGTGTAAACTCTTCCTTCAGCTGGTATTGGCGCTCTACAAGCTTGCGCACCTTTTCTGTTTCCTGTTCACTTTGGCGCATATATTGATTCAAGACGGCAAATGGATTCTTCTTTTCCTTTTGATCCAGAAGTTCATGAAAATCAGCAGCAATTGTCTCTTTTAATCTTGTAAATACGTTCATGTTTTTTCTCTCCCTTTTCCTATTAGTTTTTATTTAAATCTGCCCATTGTTTCTCGAAATTAATAAAAGGATCTTTTTCTCCGCTAACTTGCTCACTTTTTGTTCCGTTCCATTTCTTATAAACAAAATACAGAACAAGGGCGGCAGCAATGCCAATAACAGATGGAATATTTGCGATCGCCGCAGAAAGTGCAGCGAGGGAAATGATTGCCCAAATTACTTTTCCCCATGCGGATTCTGCTTTAATAAACTGTTTGAACACAAAATATAAAATCACCAGGCTTATTGCCAGGCCAGCCAGCGGGCCAACATTCGCAAGCAGTATCATCGCCGCAATAACACCTGCAGCTGCTAATCCGAATTTTTTCATATTTATTTTCCTCCTTTCAATCTATACTCCAAGTTTACCTGCCTTCCCCCTTTTTCATAATGAGCTCCGGCCATATTTTCACATAAGGCTTGAGGCGTACTTGTAAGCAAATTTGTTCTTTTTTAATGAATGAAGTGAGGCGATTCCCTTGTTAAATCAGGTTGATTGGAGCGTAAGGCGCGAAATTTCTACCGGAAAAGCGGGAAGGTGAGCCCCACGGAAAGCGAGCATCTTGAAGCGGAAATCAGCCACCTTGTTTCATAGCAGATCAGTTCCCGAAAACAGCCAATAAAAAAACCCGGCATCCGCCGAGTTATGTTTCAATCAAGCATTGACAGCTTCAGTCCTTTTCTGGCCAGTGCAATCAGAGTATCATCTTCTTGATCATGGCCGTAAAGGAACAGGTTAGTCAGCGTATATACTGACTTGAAGCGTGCTAATATTTCTGTTTCCCTATCTATTTCTCCATAAATCGAGAAAAACTCCTTGCGTGCATCTGGAGGAAAATAACTATAAATAAAGGAAATGTCCACTGCCGCATTTCCTAAATGAACATCTCCCCAATCTATGATTCCAAAAAGCATGCCCTTTTCATCTAAAATGACATTGCGGACATGGATGTCTCCATGAACTAATTGATTTTCACAATTATTATTTACTGTTTCGGCATGATACAGGTACTCACCTGCTATTTTCGCATCATCTGTGTACCCGGCATCAAAGAGTTGTTTGATATTGGAGGCGAGCTTTTGCTTTCGCACCTGCATATTAATCCGCCCCATAGAATCAGGCAAAACTCCCAGGGCACGGGCCTTTTCTTCAGGAAAATCATGAAGGGCTCTCAGAAAATAAGCCAATTTCCTAGCTGAAACTGCCCGTGCCTGGTGTGATTCATTTACAGGCAGCATCCCCTTTACAAGACGGTAGCCTGTAAAGGGAAAAGGAAAACTTTTTTCAGGCTTTCCCAAAAAAACGGGCTCGGGAATTTTTAGCGGCAGCACTGGAACAAGAGCAGGGAGCAGCTTACTTTCTGTGCTTAACAGCGGCACAGCGATATCACGTCGCGGAAACCTGAATACATATTCGCCATTTACTCCAAAAACAGTATTATCGAATCCTTTGCCCAGTATTGTAACATTCGCTGGACAAAGCTCAGGAAACTGATGATGAATAATGCTTCTTGCGGTGTCAGCACTAATGGGATATTCGGCTTGCCATGGCTTATTCATAGGCATGCTCTCCATTCATGTTTTTTTCAAAGCGGCTCTGTTAATCTTTTTTGGTGATTTCTCCAGACGCCCCGTTTAACAGGCTAAAAAAACCTATCTGCCTCTGCGGCCGTTGCCGCTTCTATCCGATCGTCCGCTTTCCCTGCCGCGGCGGCCTTCAGGACGGGCACTTGAGGTTTCCGGCCTTTTCCTCCGGTCTTCACTGCCATTTCGCTTATCGGCCCTGCGCTGGCCGCTGCGGGATTCTGAACGGGAACTATCGCTATCAGTGCGGCGGCCCCGGCTTCTCTGGCTTCCGCTGCTTTCACGGGAGAATTCTTTCCTTCCTCTTTCCCCTGAACCCTGTCTAGCCTTTTTTTGCACCTCATCCGGCTGATTCATATGAATACCTTCTATTTTCCTTCTCGGAATTTTCATGGAAATGCCTTTTTCAATGTCACCCAGAAGCTGAAGGTCTTTGGTAGCGATAAAAGTTACAGCCAATCCATTCTCACCAGCTCTCCCAGTCCGGCCGATTCTGTGGATATAGCTTTCAGCATCCTCAGGGATATCATAATTAAAAACATGTGTAATTCCTTCAACATCCAATCCGCGTGCTGCAACATCTGTCGCTACCAGATATTGAATGGAAGCATTGCGGAAATTCTTCATGACACGCTCTCTTTTCGCCTGGGAAAGGTCACCATGAAGCTCCTCGGATTTATAGCCTGCCCCCTTTAAAGCTTCATTCAGCTTGGATACTCTCCTTATGGTCCTGCAGAAAATAATAGCCAAAAATGGCTGTTCTTCATTCATCACTGTAATAAGTGTATCTTGTTTGGCACGATCCGTTGTTTCAATTGCCAGCTGCCTGATCTTTTCTACCGTTATCTGCTGAGATTTCACTGCCACCGTAATCGGCTGGACCATGAATCTTCTTGCCAATGACTTTACTTGATCCGGCATTGTTGCAGAAAACAGCAGCGTTTGCCTGTCAGATGGAAGCTGTTCTATAATTTCTTCCACTTCCGGCAAAAATCCGATATGAAGCATTTGATCTGCTTCATCCAGGACCAGTTTTTCTACATGAGACAAGTCAATCGTACCCCTCCTGGCATGGTCCAAAAGCCTGCCTGGTGTGGCAACCACAACAGATATATTGCGCTGAAGCTTTTTCATCTGCCTCTCAACATCCTGGCCCCCGTAAACAGCTAAGACCTCAAAGCCATCAATATGCTCTGCAAAGTTATTCAGTTCTTGTGTAATCTGCAGGGCAAGCTCCCTGGTAGGAGTGACAATCAATGCTTCAATGGACGTAGACTCTATATTCCATTTTTCCAATATCGGAAGCAAAAAAGCAAAGGTCTTTCCCGTTCCAGTCTGTGCTTTGGCAATAACATCTTTTCCTGACAGTATTTCAGGAATTGCCTGTTCCTGAATGGGTGTGGGTTCCATGATGCCCCGTTCCTTCAATATATTTTCAAATGCCGGGCTGATTCCAAGCTGATTAAATTTCATATCATACCTGCCTATTCTAATAATGATTTTTGTCTAGTATAACATTCCCATTATAAGCTTGCTTTTGAAACTTTCCTTGTTTGTCCAATGTTTCGAAAACAGCACTTCACCCTTTAAAATATCCCTTTTAACGCGGTTTTTTCCGGGAATAAAATTTATTTTTCTATTGAAGCGTTTACACGCCGATAATCGGTGTCACTTAACCTTTACATGATTGTGCTTTTCACTGTAATTGATTATAATTTATAGGATTTTTCCTTTTGAGCAAACTAACAATATTCAAGCTTGAGAGTAACGTTTTCCTCTTTGTTATATGCAAGGAGGTTTCTATTTTAAAAGGAGTGGCAGCATGTTCAAACTTCAAGAAAGAAAAACAACGGTTAAGACTGAAGTTTTAGCCGGGATTACGACATTTCTGACTCTGGCCTATGTGGTTGTCGTCAACCCAATGATCCTATCTGACGCCGGCGTGCCTTTTAACCAGGCCTTTTCAGCAACAATCATCGCTACCTTAATCGGTACATTGAGCATGGCCTTCTTTGCAAATTACCCTATTATTATCGCGCCTGCGATGGGATTGAATGCATACTTCGCCTACTCTGTTCTTGGAACGCACCATATTCAATATACCATTGCGTTTTCTGCCGTATTTGTGACAGGCATCATTTTCTTAGTTTTATCGCTGACCTCTTTCCGGTCAAAGCTCATTGCAGCGATTCCCAATAACTTAAAGCATGCAATCAGTGCCGGAATCGGCTTATTCATCACCTTCATCGGTCTCCGTTTATCCGGAATCGTAGCTGATCACCCGACTAATTTAGTGACGCTTGGAAATTTCAGCGACCCTAAGGTAGCTCTTACACTGATCGGTTTAGTGATTTCCATTATCCTGATGACGTTAAATGTACAGGGGGCTTTGTTTATCGGGATGATTATTACCGGGGCAATTGCTTACTTTACAGGACAGCTGCATTTCACTAAAGGTATTATTGCTTTGCCCCATTTGCCAGAAGGCATTGTCGTTTATAATCCTATCACTTCTGTTAATGATGTCATTCATTATGGGCTGTATGGAGTCGTCTTTTCCTTCCTGCTCGTCATGCTCTTCGATACCACTGGCGCTTTGCTTGGCATTGTGCGGCAGGCGGGATTACTTAAAAATGAAAAATTAGAGAAGGCAGGAAGCGCCTTTTTTGCTGATTCAATTGGTACAGCCATTGGCGCCATGTTTGGCACAAGCCCGACAGCTGCCACTGTTGAATCCTCTGCGGGTGTCGCGGCAGGAGGCAAAACAGGGCTGACAGGTATTACAGTTGCCGTATTATTTTTGATTACCGCTTTTTTCAGTCCTTTGGTCGGCGCGCTTTCAGGTGTCGCGGCCATTACCGCGCCCAGCCTGATCATTGTCGGCAGTTTTATGATAAAAAACATTTCAGAAATTAACTGGCATGATTTCGATGAGGCATTTCCAGCCTTCCTTGTTATTGTCAGCATGCCTTTAACATCAAGCATTGCCAACGGAATTGCACTTGGATTCATTTCATACCCGATTATGAAGCTAGCCAAAAGGAAGTATCGCGAGGTCCATCCGCTGGTTTACATTTTTGCCATTTTATTTTTATACCAGCTGATATTCATCGCGAGGTAACTGAATATTGACAGGCAAAAAAACCGTTCGCTGTAAATTGCGAACGGTTTTTTTCAGCCTGCATTTTGTTCCTGCAGGCTCTCTTGATCGGATTGGCCATGCTTTAAAGTCAGGATAAGCGGTGTAATGGCACCGATAAGTGCAACGGGAATAATCTCCCACAGAACTGCCGGCGGCGTTATCAGCACTCCTGACTTGCAGATAGCGTAAAGTGCGGCGAAGTATAAAACACTTCCTGCCAACCCTGCTGCCCAAGGAATTTTTTTTATGAGCAAATAGCATAATGGAATGAATAATAGGGTAATAGGCACATATGACGTTGGATAGCCGACTTCAAAAAAGATCAGCTTGCCGATAAATCTTAAACCTATATACAAGGCAGCTGCTGCGAGCGGAATCCGGGAATTCCGGAAATATCGGATCACAAAAACAGTGAATAAAGATACTACAGCCGTTGAATAGAGCGGATACAGCCACGGTGCAATTCCGCCGAAGATCTGCGATGCCGGATCAGACAGCAAATCCAGGATCTCCTGTGAAGCAATGGATTTCCCATGGATATATTGATCATAAGAAATAGAGCCGTTTTCCTGCTGCATGTTCGGGAAAACAAGGCATTCAAGCAGGAACATAGCAAACCATGTATGGTAGGATTTCCATCCAGGCTTAGTGCCTTTAGTATATAGGTGATAGCCGCGCCACACGCCAGCAATCATGATTGCAGTGGCTATATAATAAACAAAATGCGTTGGACTCCATGTTGTAAGATCAATTCCATAAGCAATGTGATAGCTGAAGTCCAGAGGGATTCCTATCAGGAATAAAACATAGCCTATTGTAGCAATATTTCTTGATAAGCCATCCATATATTTTAGCTTTCTCCACTCCTGAAAAAGCAAAAAAGCGCCAATCGCAAAACCAGTAAAATTAACAATATGAGGGATAGAGTATTTCTCAAATAAATACTTAAAGTGATAAGAAGCATCCCAGGCTGACCCCGCAAATTTCAGAAAAAAAGCGATAACCCATAATCGGTAGAATTTCAAAATTCCAGCCTCCTATTCTTTCTAGCCTAACAAATCAAAAGCACTTCCAAAAATTAAAACCAGCACATAGTTAACCAGCAGCGAAATCCCGAAGATAATAGTCAATTTCCGCCCAGTTCTTTGTTTGAACAGCTTATAAATAAAAATGAATCCAGTTATCACCATAAAGATGTTGCAAACGAGCAAAAGCCATAGCTGAAAATCATTTTCCACATGGGCATCTGCAGTAACATGCGCTAATACCAGCGGCAAGAATCTCATTTTACTACCCTCCAAGCATATCGTTCCATGTAGTACCCATTTGCCTGCACGAGTGCATGCAAATATTAAAAGACCGGCAAACAGGAAAAATTCCAGCATGAAAGCTTCCCCAATTATATCATCGATATGGACCCAATTGGGGATTAATAGAGTTTATTTTACTAGAAAGATGTTAATATCATCCACATTCCAAAGATATCACTTCATTAATAGCTTATTAAATCATTCAAATAACCTGCCATTAGGCGGCCTTCTGCATAGAAAAATCAGCTTTTTATGAAAGGCTGTTTTCGTAAACTTTGCTGCTGCCTGAACAAGGGGTTGATTTCCGCTTCAGGATGCCCGCTTTCCGCGGGGCGGGCGGTGAGCCTCTAAAGAAAAGCTTGCGGGATCTCACCTTCCCGCTAATCCCACACTGTCGCACCTTACACTCCAATCAGACTGGTTTAACAACAGGATCGCTTCACAGAACAATTAAAAAACAACAATCTTTAAGAAAAGAGCCTTATGAAAAAACCAGGATGTATTTGTAAACTTTGCTTCGATGAAACAAGGCAGCTTGATTAAAAGCGGGGCAGTCTCTAAAAAATTTATTAAAAAACAAACTATAATAATAAATGAGCAATAACAAAAGCGCCTGCACTGAACAGACGCTTTAAGTAATGTTATTTATTCATTTGAGCCAGAAAGTCGCCTAATAGATCATCAAGACTTTCTTCCTGTTCTTCTTCTAACTTGCCAGAAGAATCCTGATTAAGAGAGGACCAATCAAAATCGTCCAGGTCCTGATCATTATTGTTTTTTTGCGGTTTCTGCGCAACCGTCTCTTTCTCTGCCTCAGAAGGAGAAACAGATGGAAAATGGTCTTGCAAATAAAGAGCTTCATCAATCTCCAGAGCACTGCTGTTCAAAGATGCAAGCAAAGATGTTGCCCTCAGCGGATCTGACAGCAGCTGAAAAAGGATGCTTCCAAGCATTGCTTCAGAATGGGCATGCTTCAGCCAATCACGCTGAGATTTATTCAGTTTCTGCGGGAGCGGGATGGAGATCATCTCTCTGTCCTGCACAGACTCATTTCCCACTCCATCCAAAACATACTCAGCCACTTTACTGGAAAAATTTCTTTTCTCTTTTTCCTTTAGCTTCTGAAGCTGCCTTAATATATGATCAGGCACATCAGAGGGGATGCGGAATGTGATGGCTTGTCCCCTTTGAATTTCTGAAGAATTTGGTTTTTTCATTTTATCACCTATTTAGCAGATCCAGCTTTTTGTTCTTCCTTTTTGGTATCTGCTTTTGCAGCTCTTGAATTTCTCTTGGAGAATTCTGAGATCAGCTTATAATAAGCATTTGCCATCATCCAGATGCTCTCTTTTTCATCTTCAAAGAAGTCAATGTTATAGCCATCTAGGTTGTTATTCAATGTCTTTAGATAATCTTTAAGTACAATTGCTCCTCCACCAACGAAGTAGCAGATTTCCGTCTGGGAATTCTTCTGCCAGACATTACGCAAATGGCGGTACTGTTTTTTTGCAAGCTCGCCGAGTATGCGGTCAGTAATATCATGTACACTTGTTCTGCTTCCCCGCACCATAATATGGTTTCTATCATTCTTCTTTGTAATGATTTCAACCACGTCTCTTCTGCTATCCAATTCAACTCCATGCTTGGAGCGGATTTCTTCTCTGATAGCCTCGAGCGCTTCTGCCACACCAAGATTAAATCCCTGGGCCTTATCGTCATCCACTTTGCGGTTCTTGATTACAGCAATGTCTGTAGATAATCCGCCAATATCCTGAATAAGAATTCTTTTGTCTATTAAATCTCTGTTTATGATATTTGAATCATTGTCCATAACCAGATTTATGAACGCTGCAAATCCCTCTGGATAAATTTTGACTTCATCAAATCGGATATTTACCTTTTTTCCCTGATACTTAGGAGTTACAAGGAATTCAACCTGATGGACAGACCCAAGAAGACGGGAACGGTAGCCGACATCCTTTCCTTCTTTTACTTCACGAAGGGGCAATCCTGTTCCTAATGTATAATTTGCTTCAACAACTGAATTATTTGATTTAAAAACTTGATTATTCTCTTCCTTCACTGCATCCAGTGCAAGTGCTGCAAAAAGCATGATTAATGTCTGGTCTTCTTCGGACTTGCTGCTTCCTGGATCTAACTCGGATGGATTGTCAGCTTTCGTAGCCAGATTACCCACACGATAGATGGCATTGTTATCCTGAAGGGCAGGGGAGTGGACCCTAATATGAATACCTTCAATAGGATCATTGTCATCCAAATCTTCAATACCGATTACCGGGCGGTCTTCTATATCTCTTGCGATGACATTTGGTATGTAAAGCTCAGAATCCATTTTGCCAAACAAAGCTTTAATTGCATCATTTCCTACATCAACTGCTGCGATTCTTGAGTTACTCATCAAACCATTCCTTCCCTTATAAAAAATGATAAAACTCTTAACATGCTCTATTCACTTTTTATCGGCCTTATACGGCCATCTTTTTTTATGAGCTTTTTCCACTTACAGAAAAACTCTTACACTAAGAATAAAAAAAATCCCACGTTTGGTCAATACTTCTTTAGTTGCATACTTTTATGTATACATGTAAACAATTTCGTGTACAAAGTATCTAAAAGTGTATACATCCCGTCATATCAACATGTATACACATTTGTACACATGTAAACAAAAATCGTATACAACACACACAAAAATGTTTACAAGTATACATTTTTGTAAACATATAAAATTTAGGAGTTTGCCGACTGTCCTCCCCCTCTCTTTCTCCCCCTGCAAAATACAAGAAAGAAAGACCAATATTCAAAAAAACTGCTAATGGATATCACTTAATGAATGTGTACATTTAACTCTGTAAAAGCCGTGTATAAATTTTGAATATGGGTATGGTAATAAATGGACTTAAACTGATTAAAATACAGGAGGGGTTATTTATGGCTGACAAGCCGCAAAGCCTGCCGAAGTATCCGGAATCTTACTGGAGAGATCACATTGCCATTCCGTCTTTTTCAAAATTAGAAGAAGATATAGAAACAGAAGTAGCGATTGTAGGAGGAGGAATAACAGGCATAACAGCTGCTTATCTTCTAACCAAGGCGGGAGTTCCGACAGTGCTTATAGAATCAGGGGAACTGCTGAACGGCACCACAGGCCATACAACTGCCAAAGTGACTGCACAGCATGGATTGATTTATGATCGCCTGATAAAGGAGCATGGCCGGGAAAGCGCAAAATTATATTATGAAGCAAACCATGAAGCAATGAATTTTATTAAAAATCTATCAGAAGAGTTACATATTGATTGTGACTTAACCAATGAGGATGCTTATGTATACGCACAAACAAAGGAATATGCAGACCGTATTATTGATGAATTAAAAGCATATAAATCTCTGGATATTCCCGGAGAGTTTGTTGAAACGCTTCCTTTCTCCATTCCATGCACGGGTGCAGTTGTGATGAAAAACCAGGCACAATTTCATCCGGTAAAATACCTTGCCGGATTGATTCCATCCATCGAGCAGTCAGGGGGAAGAATTTTTGAGCATACAGCAGCCATGAAAGTAGAGGATGGCGACAATCCCGTCATCATTACCGATAACAAGAAAAAAATACGCTGCAGTTATCTGATTACAGCTTCACACTTCCCTTTTAATGATGAAATGGGTCTATACTTTGCCAGAATGCATGCAGAAAGATCGTACGTGCTTGGGGTAAAAATGGATGAGGAGTACCCTGGAGGGATGTATGTTAGTGCAGACAGCCCCACGCGTTCGCTGCGATACACTATGATGGACGGAGAAAAGCTGATTTTGGCCGGCGGGGAAAGTCATAAAACAGGACAGGGCATATCAACACACCAGCATTACGAAGAACTGGAGAAGTTCAGCAAAAACCACTTAGGTGTAAAGGAAATTCCATACCGATGGTCGGCCCAGGACTTAATCACTCCTGACCATCTCCCTTATATTGGCCCGATAACCGTAAACCATCATAATATATTGGTGGCTACAGGCTATGCCAAGTGGGGAATGACCAATGGAACTGCAGCAGCAAGGATTCTTACTGATCATATTTTAAAAAGAGAAAATCGATATGCAGACTTATTTCATCCCAGCCGTGTTAAAGGGGTTAAAAATCTCATCAAGGACAATGCAGATGTTGCGAAGCATTTGGTTCAGGGCAAATTTTCCATTGTACACAAAAATCCAGAGGACCTTGCAAATGATGAGGGAGCCATCGTCAAGGTTAATGGACAGAAAGCTGGCTGCTATCGTGATCCAGAAGGAAAGCTTCATATAGTCGACTCCACTTGTACACACATGGGCTGTGAGGTGGAATGGAACAGCGGCGACAGATCCTGGGACTGCCCTTGCCATGGGTCCCGATTCTCGGTTTCAGGGGAAGTCCTTGAAGGTCCTGCTGTAGAACCGCTGAATGTTATAGAAAACCAAAACCAAAATCATCAGGACCTTGACTAATTGTCCTTTCCTTCTTTAAAATGCATGGGTAGTGAAAATAACTCACAGCTGGCAGGCATTATCGATTATACTGTAGTTACCGCATACCTGCTCAGGAGGGATATTATATGAGTGAATCAGAACAATCAGCACCTAAAAAGAAAATAAGCCTGCAAGAGGCAATTAAAAAACAGCTGGAAAGCAAGAAAAATCAGGGAGATTCCGGAAAATCATCTATCAACTCTCCGCAAACAACAAAAAAAATGAAAAGCCAGCAGACAAAAAAGGCAAATAATCAGCGAAGAAGAACAGGTGTTTAAATGAATGGACAAAACCGCAAAGACATTACACCCGGAACAGCAGTGGATATTGTCTTAAAGGCAGATCAGCGAACAGGAAAACTTACCAGCGGCATTGTGAAAGATATATTGACAAATTCCCAATTTCACCCTCACGGAATTAAAGTCCGGCTCACGGATGGACAAGTGGGGAGAGTACAGGAAATTAAAAAGCAGCCTTAAAGTAAAAAGCATTCAGAATGTCATCTGAATGCTTTTTCTTTATAATTTGTTCATCAAATCCTGAAGTTCGCCGGCAGTAAGATTGCGCCAGCTGCCGGATTTAAGTTTATTTAAATGAATATTCATGATCCTGACCCGTTCAAGCTTGTCTACACGGTAATCAAATGCCTGGCACATTCTCCTGATTTGCCGGTTCAGCCCCTGTGTCAGAATGATCTTAAATGTCCTGCTATTAATCCTGTACACCTCACATGGCTTTGTAACTGTATCCAAAATTTCCACACCGCTTGCCATTCCCTTTAAAAAAGAATCAGTGACAGGCTTATTAACAGTGACAATGTATTCCTTGTCATGATTATTTTCAGCCCGTAAAATTTTATTAACGATATCCCCGTCATTTGTCAGCAAAATTAATCCCTGTGAATCTTTATCAAGTCTCCCGATTGGAAAAATCCGCTCTGGGTAGCCGATAAAATCAATGATATTCCCCGGGACATGAAGCTCAGTCGTACTTGTGATCCCCACCGGTTTGTTCAATGCAATGTATACTGGCTTTTTCTTTTCTCCAAGAGGCCTGCCGTCAACCCTAACATCATCATCTGGCCCCGCCTGGCTTCCGAGCTCTGCCAGCTTGCCATTAATGGTTATTCTTTTTGCCTCAACAAGCTTGTCTGCCTCTCTTCTGGAACAATAGCCTGTTTCACTAATAAATTTATTGATTCTCATCTATTCACATTCCTTATATCACTAAAATTACGTTCATTGTAACACATCCGGCACCTAATCTCGAAAAAGCGAATGCTGTTCCAGCTCAAGCCGTATACTTATATACCTCCATAAAAGGAAGTGGAATTTGCATGCCTCAAAAAGAACATAAGCTGATTTCTGTTTCAGGAGAAGGTTCTGTGCCTGCAGTACCTGATCAGGCTGCCATAACACTTGGTGCGGTCACAGAGTCAAAGGATCCGGCAACCGCACAGAAAGAGAACAATAAGTCCATCACAGACATCCTCTCTGCTTTGGCCGCTAAGGGAGTGAAGAAGGAAAACATGAAGACCATTGAGTATAGAGTGGAACCTCTTTATGAATATGCGGAAGGAAAAACGGTTCCTGCCGGCTACAGAGTGACTCACATGATCCGGATCATAACCGATGATATTGAACAGTCAGGAGAGCTGGTAGATACAGCTGTCCAGCATGGGGCAAATGCGGTTGCCAGTGTCAGCTTCACCTTAAAAAACCCGGAAATGTATTATAATAAGGCATTTACCCTTGCATTGCTGCAAACAAGGAGTAAGGCAGAAGCCGCAGCAAAAACATTAAGGGTCTCCCTTAACGAAAAACCTGTGCATGTCCAGGAACTTTCCCAGTCCCCTCAGCCATTTTCCTATCAAAGTGCTGTTTATGCCAAAAGCCCCGGTGCTCCTATCCAGCAGGGAGAACTGCTTATTTCAGCATCAGCCAAAGCGGACTATACGTACCAATAAGGAACAAAAATGCAGTGTAATTGGCTCCATGCCACATACACTGCATCTTTTGATTAACGATTCATAATCCCGCGGTTTACAAGCACTCCGGTCAGGCCTTGACGGAAATCCCTTACTGCTTTTTTGCGCCACTTTTCATCAGCTGGGTAAAACATCTGCAGATACCTGTTCCTGATTATTTTTTCTGTTATCTTGCTCGTTGACCCATGCTGATATAGACGATTTTCATCAATTGTATTTTTTAGAGATTGTATGGAGGCCGGCATATCTTCCCCTAATGTTCCAAACTCGAATGTCGTGGAATACAGCGTTTTATGGGGTGCAATGGATTGTTTCAGTTTATTAAAGTATTCAGTATTATCCCCATTTGTCACATAATAATCTTCAGCATCTGGTGTTAAAACCAATGGATAGTTGAAGGCCTTTTCTGCCTCTTTTTGATTCATCGTTTCATTGCTGGAGCTGAAAATGCTCATTTGGCTGCGCGGGCCATATCCTGTGTGGAGGTCCACATGAACAATATTGCTATACGGTCCCTTAAGAATGCTTTTATACAGCTTTTTTAATAGCTTAGTAGAATCAGTATCGCCGTTCCCTCCAAAATAAACACCATTAGGATTTGTATATTGCCCTGTCAGCAAAGCATCCTGAATTTTTCCTGTACCTGAAAAGACCGCTTCTTTCCCGAGGCCTGCATAAAAACCAATTTCATGCAGGGTACTGTTGCCAAGCCCGCTGTTTTTTTCAAAAAATGCAGCCAGATCACTATAATCCTTATTTTTGTTAAGATTGAATGTCTTCCAGTTATATATAAAGTTGCGGTTAAGATCTACATTATTTTCATTATAGCGCCGGAAATTTTTCATTCCCCACGGATTTACCGAATGCACAATCACGATTCCCGTATTCTCAGGGTTAATCTTTGATAAAAATTCATGCAAAAATACATCGAGCATGGCAGATCCCTGATAACCTTCGATTCCATGCACGCCTGCTGTCAGCACAATCAGGTTCTTCCGTGTTCTATTTGCATCAGCAATCATATAATCCTGTGTTAAGCCTGTTTTTCCTACCTGGATTTTTTTGTGCTGAACACTTTTCCAGGTTTTCTCAAGCATTGATTCATAGTTTAGAAAACGGTTCAGTGACTGATCGTAGGTATTAATATAATACGATAATTCTTTCCCTTCCTCCTTCCCCTGAGGTGCATCTGCTTTAGACAGCTGGAGCAATACCGGGGGAATCACCCATTGTATAAGGATGATACTGAGTAATACAGTAATTAATAATACATATCCACTTTTCTTTTTCATGCGTCTCTCCTGCAAAACATATTTTTCCTTATAATACCTTAATTGCTATGATTGTGTATAATTTACTATATTTATCATAACAGCTATATTAAAATGGTAAATAGTTCAAAAATATAAGTCATACAGGAGCGTTAACATGGAAAATAAAACTGCTATTCGAAGTGAGGAAATAGTAAACAAGATCGTCTTTCGTATATTCCTGGCGGCTGCCGTACTCATGGCGCTAAACGATGTTTTTCAGATTGTACTTTATGGCATGCCAAAGCTTAAGGTCATGAGTGTTCTATATAATCTTCAGTTCATTTTGTTTCTTGTGCCGGCTATGTATTATAAATTAGGGAGGGACGCCAGGAAATTCAAGAGTTTATCACTTATTTCCATGCTCATCTTTGCCTTTATCCTGCATACTGATTCCTGGGTCAACGTCCCATTTGTCTGGCTGATTCCGCTGGGTCTGGCCAGTTTATATGCAGATTATTCCCTTATTAAAAAGACATTAATTATAACGGTTCCCCTCTTGGTTCTGTCTCAATTCACTCATTACTATTTTGCAGACCGGATGATTATCGAATCAAGCATTCACCGCTCCATTTTGACTTCGGTCTATTACGGCGTTCAATTTATATTGGTTGGGATTATTTTTCTGAACAGTACAAAACGGGCAAGAAAAACTCTTGAGAATAGCGAGCAGCTTACAGCGGAAATCCAGGCTGTCCTGGAAACTGTTAAAAGTTCCTCCATTCAGCTTAATCAGAATGTTTCAAGCCTGAATCAGAACATATCAGATTCAACCGGAGCCCTGCAGCAAATAGACGGATCTGTCCAGGGAATCCATACGGAAAGCCAGGACTTCTCCCATATCATTGAAGATACAGAGGAAAAGGTAAATGACATCATCAGCCGTTTAAGGGAAAACTCTGAAAAAGCGATTGAAATCAAAGGTTATACCAATCATGTTTCAAAAATGGCGGAAGAAAATAAGACAGCCCTTGAAAAAACCGCGGCCCATATCGTAGAAGTTAAGCAGGCCTCAACAAAGTCTAAATACGCGGTAACTGCTCTTGATAATAAAATAGGCGATATCACGGAGGCACTGGATTCCATCTCTGCAATTGCCAGACAGACGAACCTGCTGGCCTTGAATGCGGCCATAGAAGCTGCAAGAGCAGGTGAACAGGGTAAAGGCTTCGCAGTTGTTGCCGATGAAGTCCGCAAGCTTGCTGAGCAATCTTCACAGTCTTCTCAGTTCATTCAGCTGCTGCTGAAGGAAATCATGGATGAAAAAGATAAAGTCATAGAATCACTTAATGAAACAGACTCTATAGTCGATTCCAATGTCACAGCCATCACAGCCTCTGTAGATGGATACGATGAATTAGTGGGCCTCCAGAAGGTGATGAATGCCCAGTTGCAGGAAATGGCAGGTTCGATTAATCAGCTATCACAGAATGGAAGTGTTATTTCTCTATCAATGGGTGATCTTCGGGAAAAGCATGCTAAAAACAACGGCAGCATCACAGAAATTGCTTCAGCCATCGAGCAGGTTTCAGCTACCTTCCAGGAAATAGCTGCAAATGTGGAAAATGTGCATGAAAAATCAAGCAATTTACATGAACTTCATAATCTTTAATTCGAAAAACCTGCATGCACGAATGCAGGTTTTTTTTGTACTTCCCCTTCCTTCTCAAGTCTCCATCTTCCCTAACTGACTATCAATTAGTGGAAATTAGTTAACTGGCGGATTACCAAGGAAAAATTAGGGGTATGGGAATAACTAAGCTGAAAATTTATGTAAAAAGGGGGCTAATTATACAGCATGAAAAGAAAAATGACATTTTTTCTTTCTTCCGTTCTCTTGCTGGGTCTTTTGGCAGGCTGTGCTGAGAAAGATCAGTTGCCGGATGGCGCCAAGCTCATCCATAAAGGCGAATTCATATTTGCGGCTTCCGGCGAATTTAAGCCGTTCAGCTATGTAAAGGATGATATGTCTTTAACCGGCTTCGACATTGAAGTGGGAAGGGCCATTGCCAAGGAATTACATCTGAAGCCAGTCGAAAAAAGGATTAAGTTCAAGGGAATCGTAGAAGGAGTTAAAACAGGACGGGCTGATGCCGCGGTAGCCAGCCACACTATTAATCCGCTGCGGAGCAAACATGTTTCATTTTCAACGCCCTATTACTACTCCGGACCTCAGATTTTTGTAAGACCGGACAGCAAAATTAAAACGGTCCAGGATTTAAAAGGAAAAGAAGTGGCTGTTGCAAAGGGTTCTACATATGCTGATACAGCAAAAAGGTACACAAGCAACATAAAAATGTATGACAGTGACATTACTGCTTTGAAAGCATTAAGCGGCGGCAGGCATGATGCCGTAATCACGGATTTCGTAACAGGCAAAACTGCTGCCAAGGAAGGGTTCAAGATTACGGGACGCCAATTGATCGAACGAAGCGAACAGGCTGTCGTCCTTCCGCAGGATAATCCCCAGCTTGTTAAAGATATTAACAAAGCGCTTGAGAACCTCCGCAAAGACGGAACTCTTGCCAGAATCTCAAAGAAATACTTTGGTGAGGATATCACAAAGAAGCCTGAGTAAACCAAAAGTCCAGATAGAAAGGAAGTTGTCCATTTGCCTAGTTTTTCTCATTTTTTCGACACCTTATTTGGCTCGACCAATGTGTTTGTCGATGCCATGCTCCTGACTTTGGAGCTGACAGTCGTATCTGTTTTAATCGGTATTGTGATCGGCCTGTTTTTTGCACTTCTTAAAATTTCAAATATTAAAGTTCTGGAGTATATCTCCAACGCCTATATCTATCTCATCAGGGGAACACCGTTAATCGTGCAGATCTTTATCCTATACTTCGGAATCAGCGGCATTTTCCTGCTTCCTGATTTCTGGGCAGCGGCACTGGCTCTTGCCCTTCATAACGGCGCATACATAGCGGAAATTTTCCGCGGAACGATACAATCCATTGATGAAGGACAAATGGAAGCCGGCCGATCCCTGGGAATGAGCAAGTCGCTTACGCTTCGCAGGATCATCCTGCCTCAAGCTCTGCGCAGGGCATTGCCGCCGCTTGGCAACCAGTTCATTATCGGCTTGAAGGATTCATCACTGGCCGCCTTCATTTCCATGAATGAATTGTTTAACGTTTCTACAACGCTCGGTTCTAATAATTTTGATGAAATGACGTACTTGCTGATCGTTGCCGTTTATTATTTAATTCTGGTTGCGATATTAACGATTGCTGTAAACCTGATTGAAAAGAAACTGGCAGTCAGCGACCGATAGGAGGATGCTTACATGGAACAAAAAGTGATGATAAGAATTAAGAACCTGAACAAGTCCTTCGGTGACTTGCACGTTTTAAAAGATATAGATATGAAGGTCCTTGAAAGTGATGTAGTTTGCCTGATCGGCTCAAGCGGTTCCGGAAAAAGCACCCTGCTCCGCTGCCTGAATTATCTCGAGAAGAAGGACAGCGGCCAAATTATCATTGAAGGCAAAGAAATCAATCCAGGCAAACAGGATATCAATAAACTCAGAGAAAAAATCGGCATGGTATTCCAGCACTTTCAGCTGTTCCCGCATATGACCGTCCTTGAAAATGTAATTGAAGCTCCCATACATGTGAAAAAGGTATCTAAAGACACAGCCATTCAGGAAGCACAGGAGCTGTTAAAAAAGGTCGGCCTTGAAGATAAGGCGGATGTGTATCCAAGCAAGCTTTCAGGCGGACAGAAGCAGCGTGTTGCCATTGCCAGGGCTCTCGCCATGAAGCCTGACATTCTCCTTTTCGATGAACCTACATCCGCGCTTGATCCGGAGCTGGTGGGCGAGGTTCTTGCCACCATGAAGCAGCTTGCTGATGAAGGAATGACAATGGTTGTTGTTACGCACGAAATGGGCTTTGCCCGGGAAGTAGCTGACTGGATTGTCTTTATGCACGAAGGCAAAATTGTAGAAAGCAATAGCGCCTCCCAATTCTTTGATAACCCAAAAGAAGAGCGTACAAAAGAGTTTCTTCAAACTACATCTCTTAAGTAAAGGCTGTTTTCGTAAACTTTGTTGCTATGGAACAAGGGGGATTTCCGCTCCAGGACGCTCGCTTTCCCGCTAATCCCACAGGAGTCTCGCACCTTACACTCCAATCCCCGGTTTAACAACGGAATCGCTTCACGGAACATATTAAAAAACAACAATCATTAAGAAAAGGCTCTTTTCGTAAAGATTGTTGTTTTTAATAAGATAGGATAAAATTACATTTTATGGTATTGTAT
>NZ_MLYQ01000026.1:0-31547 GCF_001866725.1 Bacillus sp. MUM 13 | reverse complement strand
CAGGATCGCTTCACAGAACAATTAAAAAACAACAATCTTTAAGAATAGAGACTTTAAAAAAAACAAAAAAACTGCCGCAGCAGCAAATCATCTTCACCCTCACTTGTGCGAGAGCTGAATAAACTTATTGACCCTTCAGAAATGAACGATTGCGGCAAGTAATTTACATTGTTCAAATACAATGCCCCAGCTCAAATCTTAGTACCTTTCCGGATCCCTTTTCAGCAGTCTGAGTCCTGTAAGCCAAAGGGCGGCTCCGGTTCCCCACAAAATCAGGGCTGAACCAAATCCGAGAGTTACCCACCATACCTCAATTTGATGATGTTCTATGGTAATTCTGACAGGCAATATCAGCAATGTAACGATCGCAAGCAAGCAAAGGAGTGTGCCTGCAATATAATGGATTCTTACACGAAAAAGGCGGGCTAGCGGAAAGAAATGAGCACCGACAATAAGGGCCATTACAGGGACAAACAAATCTAAATGATTGGCAGCGCTGCATATTGCACTGGCAGTGGCAATAAAAACACCTTCTAAACCAAAAATAATACCGAACATGATACCCATTTTTTTTGAATGGCGGGCAGAATTTCCTTCCATTATTACGTTTGATAGCATTTTTGACTTCTTTATTAGTTTGATTCCACCTATAAGGAGGAAGACACCAATCAACAGGGATACTATCATAAACCAAAGAAATCCCCATCCCTGCAAACCTCTTATACCAATTCCTGCCCAAAGAGTACCGAAAAATGCCATGAAAAGAACTCCGGCTGCCGTCCCGCGTACAGCAGCACCGGGAATGATTGTTTGCGGCATATAATGACTCCACCTCTTTCAATTGCATTCTGGAAAATGTAACAGCCACTAAACCTGTTTTGGATCAGAAAAAATCATCCTAAGGATGCTTTCACTTTCTTATTGAGCTTGATTCCCCAGAATTGAGGATAGGGGCAGTCCTGCCTCACCACTCATGTACCAAGCTCGGAGTCAACTTTTCAAGGCATATGTACTTCAATATTGGCTATGAACAGCAGCCAGCATTTCTACCGCCTATGATGGCTAAAGTAAAAATAAGCCTGCTCCAAATAAAAGGAAATCCAGCTTCCTGAAAGAGAAAGCAGCTTTCTGCTGACCAGTGTCAGTTTTTTAACCGGTGATACTTGGTCCACCGTCTGATAGATAAAGAAGAAAACGATTAGGGAAACCCCTGAAAGTATCATATCAAGAGATTTGTCGAGGACAATATCCAGGCGGTAGGCCTCTACTCCATAATGCTTAATCCAATGGGTCAGGCAAAGCATATACAGTGCTTCATTCATACAGTAGGCAAAGGTGATCAGCTTAAACAGCTTGAAGGCTTTTTTTTCAAAAAACAATTCCTTTGTAATGCTTCTTTTATGCCCCCTCATTTCCATTAAATCGAGGGTGAAATAAAGATGAAGCGGCTTTCCGGCGGCAAGGCTGGCTGCGTATATAAGGAACAAGCCTGCCGAGTACAGGACATTATTCCATAAAAGCTGAAGGGCTGAACCTGACAGCAGATCCACCACGAGTCCTGCTAATAAATTAGTCAGTACAAAAATCCCCGTATAATTCAGCCTGCCATTTTGATTGAACCTGTACAAGCTATATAAGATGCCAGGGAAAGTAGAAAGCAGCATGGCCGGATATTCCCCGATTATCTCTCTGCTGACCTCCCAGAAAGCCAGAGGAAACAGAAAAAAAAGTATTAAATCAGTGACCAGCAATAAGTTTACCCGCATATCATTCTCCTGTCCTTCCCACATTCATTGAATTATATGGGTTTAGCCAGGAAATAAGAACAAGCTTCATAAACACATTTTTCAAATCATTATGACTTTATGGTTAGTTATTAAGATTTGGCGAAGTTGTAATAAAACGATCTCCTGGATAAGATGATTGAAGAACACATGGACAAAGTGAGGATGAGTTAATTTATCTTTAAAGTGGGAAATTGATAAGGCTAGGTTTCTTAAAGCTGCGGCGGCAGATAATGCAGAGGGCTTACTCCCTGTGGGCCGTAGGTAAGGAAAGCAGTGGCGAGAATAACCTCAATATACCTTATTTTAATATCAGTGAAAGTGGTGGCACAATACAAAGGGCATCGCCACACCGATCCCCATTCCTCAATTATGTCATCCATTTATTATAAAAAACTATTACTGCTTGAAAACTGTCACTTCTGCTTTAAAATGCCACTGATAATATCTTTATCTTTCTTTCTTAAATCAAAGTAAAGTAAGCTCTCCTTACGTTCTATATTCTCCTTAAAACCTAACTTTCTCATTAAATTAATTGATCGCTGGTTTTTTGGATCAACCGTTGCATCTATTATATCAAGCCCCATCTGGGAAAACCCAAATGAAATTACTTCTTTCATTGCTTCAGACATTAATCCCTTACCCCAGTAATCTTTGCATAAATCGAATCCCACTTCCGCTATAAAATCTTCATTTCTTCTTAAATAATGAAATCCAATTGTTCCAATGAACTTTTCGCTGTTTCTGTCATACATCCCCCACCTGCACCCTGAATCCTCCATATGATATTGTATAATTTCTTCAGCTTCCTTTATATGCTTACAAGGTTCTATATCCATAAACATAGTTACATTACTATCTGAGAAATGCATAAAAACGTCTTCCGCATTATCAAGGGTTAATATTCGAAATTTAATCCTCTCCGTTTCCAATGGAGGATATTCAACAATTTTAGTGTCCAAATCTTTTATTCCACCTTTTAGTTTAAGCTGTTCCAGTAAGGATTCTATACTGTATCAAAAAATACCTTTTTTAACTAACCTGCCCGAGTATTTTTTTCACAATCTTTGTTTTGCGGTCTTTACCTTCCTTGCCTCTTCTATCTGTTACTGATAACTGCTTTTCATGGGACCCTCCTTTTTATAATAGCAATTGTATAATTCTGCAAAAAAAAAAGCCGACTTAAGAGTCGGTTTTTTTTGTTCATTTTATTTTTGTGTATTATTTTGCATTTACAACTTGAGTCAGTGCCTCATTAATCGGTGTAACTGGACGGCCAAGAACTTTTTCAAAATCATTGCTTTCAACGTCTAGCGAACCGTTCCGAATACTTTCTTGAATTCCTACTACAATCGGAATCACAAAATCAGGTAAACCTAAGCCTTTCATGATCTCTGCATATTTTTCATCACTAACTTGTTGTACAGGTATTTCTTTACCCAATACATTACTTAGAGCAGATACCATTTCTTCTTGAGTTAAAAGAGGACCAGAAAGTTCATACACTGTATTTTCGTGACCGTTTCCAGCAAGAACTGCTGCCGCTGCATCTGCGTAATCTTGTTGCAGTGCCCAGCCTACTTTACCTTCTCCAGCAGAAGTTACCCATGGGGCTCCTGCCATAGCACCTTGAATGCTTCCGATTTCGTTTTCCAAATACCAATTGTTACGCAAGAAAGAATATGGGATACCAGTCTTAATGATGGCTGCTTCTGTCGCTACATGAGGAGGAGCCATTAAATTTTTGCTTTCTGTTGCATTGGCTATACTTGTGTAAGCAATAAATTTTACCCCTGCACGCTCAGCTGCTTGTACAGCATTAGTATGTTGATGAATTCTTGTTTCATTGTCACCATCAGCAGAGATGATTAATAAGCGGTCAATCCCTGAAAAAGCAGTATTCAATGTTTCTGGACGATCAAAATCTCCTTGACGAATTTCCACTCCGCGAACACGAAGTCCTTCGGCGTTCTCTGGATTTCGAACACTTACCGCCAGATCACTTGCAGGTATAGATTTCAATAATGATTCCACAACCTTTGAACCTAATTTCCCTGTTGCTCCTGTAACTAATATTTTCATTTTGTATTCCTCCCATTCGATTTTACCTGTAACAACTTCAAGTACATGTATTCATTTTAGTTACCTGTATTCATTTTGTCAACAGGATAATTGCTATTTATACTATTGTTCGTATTTTGGTATAATAAACATGTAATCAAATTAATTACATGGTCAAGCAATAAATTTAAATAGCGGAATATTAGTAAAGGTGGTTACTGAGCATGTCTATTAGCAGCCGATTTGCTGTCGGAATTCATATATTGACTCTAATCGAATTAAATAAAGAAGGAGTAACATCTTCGGAATTTTTAGCCTCAAGTGTTAAAACGAACCCAGCCGTGATCAGAAAACTAATGGGAATGCTAAAAAAATCTGGTTTGATTGAGGTACACCCAGGTATTGCAGGGGCTAAACTCGCAAAGGAATTATCTGAAATTACACTGTACGACGTTTATAAGGCAGTGAATGTTGTAAAGGAAAAAGAATTATTTAGCATTCATGAAAATCCAAATCCTGATTGTCCTGTAGGCAGGAACATCCAGAATATAATTGAACCATTATTTACAGCAGCCCAATTGGCAATGGAGAAGGTTTTAAAAAATGTTACTTTAGAAGATGTTGTGAAGGATGTTGCGGTTAAAGAAAATATATGTTAGAAAAGACATTCAAAATGAATGTCTTTTCTCTTTGTTCTTCAAAGGTTTTATTTCTTTAGTTTTCATTTACCGCCCCGCTGCTGACCACGACGCGGCGGATGAAGAGGGCTATGACCACTCCTATCAGTGCGATGATCATCGTGAACAAGAACACGCTTTGTGATCCAGCTGTCATCGCGTTCGCAATTTCGGCCTGTTTGTCCGGAGCGGAGGAGCCGTGCAAATATTTCTCTATACCGCCCGTAAGGATACTGATTGCGACCGCTGTTCCAATTGCGCCCACGACCTGCTGCAGTGTGTTCATGACTGCCGTGCCGTGCGGGTATAACTCCGGCGGCAGTTGATTTAGGGCGTTCGTTTGAGCAGGCATCCATATCATGCCCACCCCAACCATGAGCCCGATATGCAAAGCCACGATAAAGGCCACTGAAGAAGCAGGGGAAAGGGTAGTAAAGAACCATAACATGACTGCAACAATCACGAGTCCGGGAATAACGAGCCATTTCGGTCCATATTTATCGAACAGTCTCCCCATACGCGGGGAGAGGATACCGTTCAGCGCGCTGCCCGGCAAAAGCATGAGTCCAGTAGTGAACACAGACAGTCCTGTTCCCGTCTGCAGAAACATCGGCAGAATAATCATGCTCGACATAATGATCAACATACACGACATTACCAGGAGCAGCCCGACGACATACATTGGGTACTTGAAAACGCTCAGATTCATCATCGGATTGTGCATAACGTTCTGCCGCATTATGAACAGCACCAGCGCGATGAGCCCAACCACGATTGAAGTAACCACGACTGCACTGCTCCACCCTTCAGATCCTTCGCCTGCCTTACTGAAGCCGAAGACAACTCCTCCAAAGCCGATCGTTGATAATGCGACAGACAGCAGATCTATCCGGGGCTTCGTGACATCGGTGACATTTTCCAAATACTTCAGCCCTATCAACAATCCAATAATCAGGAACGGCAGAGAGAGCCAGAAGATATAATGCCATGTTAAATACTCGATTAATAGACCGCCTATGGTCGGGCCTGTTGCGGGCGCAAACATGATAACAAGTCCAACGAAACCCATCGCCGCCCCACGCTTTTCCGGCGGATATATGACAAGAATGGTGTTAAACATGAGGGGAATCAACAACCCCATACCTACTGCCTGTAAAACTCGGGCAAACATCAACATTTCAAAATTGAATCCGAGTGCCGCAATCGATGTGCCGACGATTAAGCTTATGAGCGAACCTGTGAATAGCTGCCTAGTCGTAAACATCTGCAGCAGCAGCCCGCTCATCGGCATTAAAATGCCAAGAGTCAGCAAGAACCCCGTTGTTAACCATTGTGCGGTTGCAGCCGAAATTTGGAACACTTCCATTAAATTAGTCATTGCTATGTTTAGAGCGGTTTCGCTGAACATACCCACAAAACCGCAGATAAGCAGCGATGCCAAGATGGCACGCGTATTGTATTGCTTCTTCATTTCTATATCTCCTTATCAAATCAATTTAAATAATAACAGTTTACTGTTTAGCAGAACCTGGTTTGTTTAAATACTCAAGCTTAAAGGACTGTCTTCTAATTCCTTTTATGATTGATAGGCAAAATTTTCTCTCTCTGCATCTAAGGTCCAAGCGGCTGATTCTCAATTCCCCAACAATGCTTCTACAATTTGGATGGCTTCATGAACCATGTTATCTCATTCTTTGCGACTGACATTCTGAGCATCAAGATTTCAGTAGAAAAATCCCCGTATAGTTCAGCCTGCCATTTTGATTGTTCAGAAACACTTTAATAAATCAGCCCTTCCCGTTTCATTTGTTACTTGAACTGAACATTCAATATAAACCCGCGTTAAAAGGCAAAAAAAGAGCCCTAGGCAGGGCAAAAATTATTAATTATTATCCATACTGATTCTCACTTTTTAAAGTTAGCTTTGACTATTTTGGCGTTCAATTATGTACTTTAACCCTAAATCCCCGAACTAAAAAGTACGTATATTTTTAAGTTCATTAATGTTTATGGCTAAATTGGGCCGAATTCCAACAATAATGCATTCCACCCCTAGTAATTTTAAAAGATCATACAGCTTTTGAATCATTGTTCTTATATTTTCGTCAAAACTGTTAATGCCACTCAGACTTATTAAGAAATACCCTTGCTCCATACCCTTTTTTTAAACCGGTTATAACATTCGTTGGTGTTCTGGTTTTGAATGAAACCTATCCATGTTTACACCAATCATTTCTTCTGAATTTGAAAGGCCAAACAAAGGAGCAATCATTGATAGTAACTGAGATGCTCTAGTATTTATCCAAGTAATATAAAAATCTTAATCAGCAATGATAATATTTTCACCTATACTCTTCAATGTCTCTAAAACAGTCAGGTCTTGTGGTATATGTCCCTTTAAACTCATCGAGTATCTCCTTAATCTTCAGGATATTTTTATAATATAACATATAAATGAATTATATTTTAATATGGGCGCCACTTTCAAAACTCCTTCTGCAACTAAGTGACCTGCGCTTAGTTAAGTAACTAAACTGATAAAGCAACGATATCACCCAAAGTCCTACAGATTTTTCAGTGCTTCACGTCTGCTAAGCGGCTTTAAATCATTTAATGAAACAAAATCTTTTACAGCTAAAGGGTTCGTTTTTGCGTATTCTCTCAATACCCACCCTATGGCTTTTTGAACAAAAAATTCTTCACTAGCAGCCCTATTAAGAATATATTGAAATAAGCGCTTTTCATCGGTTCTATTTTTATAATAAAGCTGATATAGCAACGCTGATCTTTGTAGCCAAAAATTTTCATCTAAAATCCACTGATCTGCATATTGAGAAGTTAGTTTTGGATAGGCTGTAAACATATAACCCATTATATGAGGAGAAAGCACATCCACAGTATCCCACCATGACTTATTAATTAATAACGAACTTAACCATGGCATATCTTCTGGGGTGAGATCCACTTTTACTTTGTTAAGGATATCAAGTGCTGCTTTTTGGTACTCTCTTTCTGAACGTTCCCACAATGTAAAAATGACATCTTTTAGGTATTCTTTTTTCGGTACACCAAATTCATGTAAAAATTGCTTGGTCAGTTTTCGGCGTATTGGTGTTCGAATACCTAAAAACTCAAACTGGTCCCTTAAGTAGCTTTTAGACCAGTTAGCATAATCCATATCAATATGTTGGCTATATAGTTTAGCAAGTTCTTCAATGTAACTGTTTATTTGCATATCTTAGCACCACGTTTTGGAATTGCTTTATATTTTAAAATCTTCTTCAATTTTTTCCCCTCTTATTCCAAGGTGTATAACCTTTTTTTCTGGAGTCTATATAGATAGCTTTGTTCTAATTCACTATTAATAAACTTTCTTTGCCCTAATAATCATAAAAGATGGTTTTTTCATCTCATTAATAAGCCTTGGCAAACGATTCAATGCCTTATTACTGGGTATAGGTTCAATGACTTGCTCAATCTGAAAGCCACTTACGATTAGTTCATTTATTATAGTCGAAAAAGTACGGTGATATTTCACAACACCATCTATATACCAATGCTGCTGCCTTTCGCCTTCTTCCTGATAATGATCAACTGCGTAATGAGAGGTGATATTTTTTTCATTAATGATCCAATTATCCATATCTTTTCTTGCAGTTACAATCGGATGTTCAATGGAAAATACAAAAACCCCCGTTTTCTTTAAACTAGAATGAATTTTCTTTATTACAGCATTATAGTCCTGTATATAATGCAGTGCCAGTGAACTAACAGCAACATCAAATTTATTTTGCTTTAACTGAATATCTTCTAAGGCAGTATTTACATAGTGAATATGTTCATGGGAATTTTTTTGCTGAGCAGCTTCAATCATTTTCTTCGAGATGTCTATCGCCATGACCACCCGAGCCTGCTCTTTTACACAATACATAGCAAAGTCTCCCATTCCGCAGCCTATATCCAATACATTTTTATGTTTTAATTCAGGCAGCATATCTCTTAATGCCGGCTGTTCTAATAAATCATTATAATTCAATTCAGACTCACGCAGGGTCCGGTAGCTCTGGAAGAATTCCGGATGATCATAAATGTTCTGTTTCACGTTCAAACCGCCTCTTTCTCAGGAGAATTTTTTATTGATACTATCATAATTTTTCCATATTTTTTATTTAAAAAATAGACTTATAATTATATTTTTGGTAAAATTTAGATTGAGCCATGCCTGAAAATCAATTCAATAATAAAGGAGAATCCTTTCACAGGAATTCTCCTTTTTAAATGTTTTATAAATCAACATTAAACAATTCTGCTTCACTACTAAGCTTGATTTTTACGTATCCATTAGGTTACGAACAGTACTGGTTTTAGTAACCACTTTCAATTAGGTGATTTAATAGTTCTTTTTGAATACGAAGCAAAGTTTGAATATCTTCATCAGCCATATTTTCGATTGCGGAAAGCATAGCCCTATAAGATATGGAATTTTTACTGGATTTTTTGGACACTTCTTCACCTTTAAGAGTCAGCTTTACCTTTACTTCTCTCCGGTCCTCGCCAAAAAAGCCCCTTTCAGCAAGGCCCATATTAACTAATTTATCAACACTAACGCTTATTGTACTTTTTGATGAAATAAGCTTTTCAGCCAGCTCTTGCTGTGTTAATTCTGGAACTGCATATAAAGTATTGAGTATGGACAATTGCTGTAATGTCAGACCAAAACTTTCAGCATTCTTTTTCGTAAATTGGGCTGTGGTCTTATTAATAGCCCAAAATGATTGGTAAACTTCCTGTACTTGCTTAACTTTTGTGTCATTGAAATTCAAGTCCATTTAAATCACTCCTAATGAAAAGAATGTTAGAACCATTTTATCTTTTTCCCCACGGACAATTAATAAAGAACCTTCTTCTCCTAACCCCTCTTTTTAGCGGAAAAGCATTAACATAATTTTTTATAGTGAACAAGTGTCGCTTTTTCATTTAAGCTATGTTTCCAGTCTTCACGTCTGTATCCCATTTTTTCATATAAATAGCAGTTGCGTTTTTCTTGTAAAATAGTCTTCAATTCCCAAGTTTCTGCTTGAGGAAATAACTCCTCAATTAGACGTATCGCTTTCTGTGCAATACCCTTTCCTTGATATTCCGGTAAAATAAACATGGGACTTATCCAAAATTGCGTCTCTTCTTCGCACACTAAACAAATAGCACCTACAAGCACATCATCGGATAGTATTTTATAAAATCCTCCATCAGGATTATTTATCCTTGCCAGCACTTTTTCAATTGTTTCATTAGCAGGATTTGTCTCGTAATCTCTATATTCATCCAATAATGGATTAAAAGCCTTTACTTGAATCTCAAAAATAGACTTTGCATCCGTTTCTGCCGCTTTCTCTAATCTGATTTCCATGAACATACACCACCCGCCTAAAATATTCTTTTTTTAAAGAACATATTTCTTCAAATAAAAAAATATATGTGTTTACTGATTTACATTGAAGTGACGATCGTTGCCAAAACAAATAGTCCGAGTATAGGTACACCTAAAAAACAGGTGACTAAGGAAAAAAGAAATGCAATATCGGGTACTCTGTATTTAATAAAGACGTAAATTCCAATTGCAATGCCAAAAAGACCTACTGTGATCCAGTATAAATCAGCAATTTCCGGACTAAGTTCCGTTAATTCATCTTTCATCCAATATGTATATAAGAAACTAAACTGATAAAGTAACGATATTAACGAAAGCCCTGCAAATACTTTTTTCTTCATTCCTCACCCTTCCTTAGTTTCAATCTAACCTATTTTTGAATATATTTCCATAAAAAAAGAGCTGCCTTAGCAGCCGAATAATCTTCCACTCACGTCCCTTTCGTTAAGTAAGACTAAACATTTAATTTTCCTACTGTACGTTAAGATCAAATGCATATGAAGCGTCTCCGTGGGACAAGTGTTTATCCTTTTCATCCATCCACCAAACGCTTTAGATAAAAGCATGTTCATGGATTCCCCGGTGCTTTAAAATGTCCCTTTTCCACAGGCGATACAATTTCTTTTTTACCATTTACATGTGTAAGATGAACCTTGTTTGGCTGATGGTCATAATCAATCTTCAGTTCAATGTCAGCACCTGGTTGTACAGCAAGGATAGCGAATTTGTGAATAATGCTATAATCTCCCTGTAAAAATGGAGACAGCAGCATCACAACATTCAAGTTCTTCATTTCTATCTACTTTACTCCAAGTGTCATTTTTAAATTTTCCACGAACAGCATGGATTGCTCCTTCATCTTTAGATCTTCTGTCGGAAGTATAGCATGGCCAATTGCAAGCCCATCAATAAATGTGACAATAGATCGAGCTATGATATCACTATCATGTGTATTGCTGAATTCTCCGCTTTCTTGTCCTGCTCTAATAATATCCGTATATAGGTTAATACCATAATTATATCGTTCTTTACCATACTTTCTTCTGCGCTTATCATTTCTCCCAGTGATGAAAAATTCTAAATGACTCGGTGCTAATGGATCCATCTTATCATCTGGCTCCCGATCTTCACCAAACAGCCTCAATAGCAGTAAATCCCAATAAGAATTATTTTTTTCTTTAAGTAATTCCTTTGTTTCGAGTATTCTTCGCGATAGATTTTCTCCTAATATAGCTTCATATAAGTCTTCTTTATTAGAGAAATATTGATATAATCCACCCCTGCTCACGTTTGCTTTGTCCATTACATGCTTCATAGTCGTTCGTTCGTACCCATTTTCGATAAATACTTGTATGGCTGCTTCCAAGATTTTAGCCTGACGTTGCTTTATGTGTTCCTCGCTGACTTTCGGAGACATCTTTCTTACTCCTCTCTATTTTACTTTTTATGAAAAATCCTATTAAAGATACCAAGACCAAGAGAGATGCTGTAATCATAAACGATGGAACGACCCCTAGAATTGTTGAGAGCCAGCCTCCCAGCAAAGGTCCGATAATGGTTGCTGTTGTTGTTACACTATTTATGACTCCAAATACCCTCCCAGTCATATGAACAGGGGTTTCAATTTGGACCGATGCTTGAAATGGAACAAACACCAGGCTTGCTGAAAATCCTGCAAACAGTCCTAGTAAAGGACCCCAAAAGATAGAAAGACGTGCATCAAAATGAGTTAATACTGCTATGATACCAAAGCTAAGTCCAATTCCACAAACACCAATAAGCATTAAAGTAAAGGCGTTATAATTCGATTTCTTTGTTAAAAGCAGCCCTGATAAAAACATACCGACACCCGATGATGTCACTAAATAACCAAAAAGATCCGGTGATGCTGCAGTGAGCTCTCTAATTAAGACAATGATTTGTGAGTCCGAAAGCTGTAAGATCAAGAGGCTAAAACCTAATAAAAACATTCCTGCAAGTATATTTGTTTTGGATTTAATAAAAGAAAGGCCTGCTAAAAATTCTTTTTTGAAGGAAGAATCTGTTCTATCCTCATTTCCATTCTCTTTTTCAAAAGAATGGACCACTCCTGGTAAGAACAGAATTAAAAGAGCAGATATAAAAAAAGTGGCAGAGTCGATATAAAACACAGGCTTTGTACTAAATGCCGTTACTAATACCCCGCTCAATAAAGGGCCCATCACCTTCGTACTGGAGTCAATCATCGACGTTATGGACATGGCAGCTTTCATATCATCATTAGCAATCAATTCCTTTAATTTCCCGTTTTTCGCTGGAATAAATATTGCTGAAAACACGCCGATTGTAAACAAACATATATACACAACCCATATTGTATCAGCTACAGTTAGAAAAAGAATCAGCCCTGCACGAACAAGGTCAGATGTTATCATTAAAGTTTTTCGACTAAACCGGTCTGCGACTGTGCCAGCTACAGGACCTAACAGCGCCATAGGAATGGCCAGACACAAAATGATAAACGATACTTCCATCGGCGAAGCATTCCATTTCAAACCGACAAGCGTAATAATCGCCACTATACTAAGCCAATCTCCAATACTTGATATTGCCTGGGCAAACATTAGTATTAAATATCCTTTATTTTTCATTAATCCCTTCATCTCTGTTACCCTCCTTTTAAAAATGACACTAATGTCTTTTTTTATTAACCTTATTATAACGACACCAGTGTCTTTTTATCAACCTGTTTTTTCCAATTTTCTAAATTTTATTTTATTACCAAGAACACAAAAAAAGCTGTCAGCAAATTTGACAGCCAGACTATGTAACTCAATCCTTTCATTCAAGGCTTTGTTAAAGAATAATATTCGTTTTCTGGAACAGTTGGAAAAGAGTTGGCGTTTATGACTTATGCAAAAGAAAAAGGAAAGGGTGTTAAAGGAAAAAGGGATATAGAAAGGGAACTATTTGATAAACCGGATTAAATAAAGGAGACAAGCAATGAGTAAATCATTTATTGAACAAGTACATTATATTAGAATTCCTGTAAAAGACTTAGAACTGTCTGCAAAATGGTATAGAGATGTATTAGGGCTCCAGTTACAAAACAATACAGAGGAATTTGCCATTTTAAAAGTAAATGAAGGACCTTTCTTACTTATCTTAGTTCCTACCGACGATGAAACATTTGCACATTTTACAATTGATAATGTACAAGAATTTAGCATTGGCTTTACAAGTCCAGAATTACCTAAATTTCATCAGCACTTAATTGATAATCAAGTTAAGGTCGAGGATATCAAAGAAGATAATGGTCACGCCTATTTCCACTTTTATGACCCCAATGGCAATAAACTTCAAGTACATTGGTAGGATTATAATAGATAAATTACCTTATTTCAGTGCTTTACCTGAATAAGAATGGGAACGTCCAAATCAGACGTTCCCAAATTTTTTTTGCCTAAAAAACAACAATATACGATTTCCTGTATTGAAAACCTTAACAAAATCTAATGCCTTAATATGCAGGAGAATATCCAAAAAACCTCTTCTTTCATTTAAATCTCCAGATATTTTTTAGACGATGCAAAATTCCCCTACTGCACGTTAAGCTCAAATCCATATGAAGCGTCTCCGTTGGACAGGTGTTTAT
This sequence comes from Bacillus sp. MUM 13, assembly GCF_001866725.1. Taxonomy (NCBI): domain Bacteria; kingdom Bacillati; phylum Bacillota; class Bacilli; order Caryophanales; family Bacillaceae; genus Bacillus; species Bacillus sp. MUM 13. Next base: position 17,963 of record NZ_MLYQ01000026.1, on the reverse strand, counting down.
CCTTTTTATCCATCCACCAAACGCTATAGATATAAAAGTATGTTCCTGGATTCCCCGGTGCTTTAAAATGTCCCTTTTCTACCGGCAGTTCGATTTCTTTTTCACCATTTTCCTGTGTAAGATGGACCTCGTTTGGCTGAGGGTCATAATCAATCTTCAGTTCAATGTCAGCACCTGGTTGAGCAGCAATAGGTTGAACAGCAAGAGGCCTTTTGCCGCTTTTAGTCCATACTGAATCAACGCATACACCGTTATCTCCATTATCCCAACAGTAGGAACCGAGTACAGTTTTATAGTGCTTGCCATCTGTTATAACCTCAGCTTTTGGCGGCTTGCTCTCTTTTACATGGCTGTTCGTGCAGCCAGCTAGAATAAGTACGATTAAACATAAAAAGGACATCCATCTTTTCACACAACCCCTCCTCCTACCGCAATAGTCGTATTAAATCGATAATTCGTTACAACTATGTCGCAAAAAAAAGCGGCCGAAGAAGCCGTGTTTATTAAACTAACGCACTCTTTTGTTGAGGACATCTTTCCTCCAGCTTATCAGTTACATTTCATGTTTAAAAAATGCTCTTTTCTTAAAGAGTGTTGTTATTGAAGCGATCCTGTTGTTAAACCGGGTTGGCTCACCGCCCGCCCCACGGAAAGTGAGCATCCAAAAGCGGAAATCAGCCACCCTGTTTCAAAGCAACAAAGTTTACGAAAACAACCTTAAAAAAATACAGGAAAAGTAAATGTAACGAAGGCTGCCCACAGTCCATAGATCGGCAAATATTCAGTAACGGCATCTTGGATAGCTGAAGGTCCGGATTTGTTTTGCAGAAAACGCATGTAGGAGAGCATAATCCAACATAGATTTGCCAAGATTAGTATGTTTACTCCTAAAACAGCCAGTCTATTAGGCGTAATCCCATAAGAAGACAGTCTGAATACGATGGCTGACAGGGCCACACTGTCAATGATAAGCGCAAGAACAATTAAGGCAACATTTATATAATCTGAAATGTTCTTTTTCTCGTCTGAGTCGCTCTCGATAATGGAAAATATGGTAACGGCCAATACACCAAGGAGAATTCCGTTGAAGGCTATCAGAAAATTGCGGTCCAGGAATGGATTTTTCCCGACCCATATAACCGTAATCAGATAGACCAACAATGTGACCAGGACAAGAGGACTGAAAATTTTAGCTATATATGGGGTAATATTCTTAGCAAGTTTAAGATTCATTGATACCAGGTATGCAGCCACAATAGCGAGAGCGGCAGCACCAAATAAAATGACATTACTAAAATAGAAGTCTTTTATATCCAAACCAGCAAAGTTAAATAACTGCATGGTTAACACCGCTAATATCATTCCGCTAACCGCCATGCTGGCGTAGAGAATACAATATTCCAAATTAAATGTAATAAAAGCTAATCTTGCACTGCCTTTTGAATAGTCATTTCCTGTAAAAGCAAGCATAACCAATGCCCATAAGAATATGGGAAGGTGTAAGTAAGCAAGGATAATACTGTCTTTATCATTTAATGGCAGCATGTTAAGATAAATCCCGGAAACCAGAAGCAACGCCGCTAGCGAATAAATCACTCTTTTTTTCGGAGGATTTTTGTAAACAAAATAGGCAGCAATAAAGGGAATTATACCAAATGCCAGGTTAATGGGAGCAATTGCTTCCTGTTCGACAAAATGGAAAATGACCCTGGTGCATATCCCGGCCAAAACGGCTAAAAGGCCCATGAATAAAAAATCTTTTTGAAGGAAGGAAGATTTTTCTGTAATTGCCTTCTCCTTGAAATGCAATCTTTCATACCAGACACCAAGAACCTCAGAATCAGGATTTTGTTCCCATGCGCGTGAGAAAGACTTTTTAAATGCTTTCGGGTCTTTTCTGTATATTCTCTCAAGCTCATGAGGGGCATCAATATTTTCAATAATCAAATTGTTAATATCCATAGTTATACCTCCCCTAATAATTGTTATATGGTTTCCTTCACAATGTTTATCTGTCTTCGTCACTTTGGTATTCTAAAATATCTCCAGGCTGACATTCCAAAGCCTTACAAATTGCCTCTAAAGTGGATAATCGAATTGCTTTCGCCTTTCCATTTTTCAATATAGAAAGGTTCGCCATTGTTATTCCAACCTTCTCCGATAGTTCTGTTACACTCATTTTCCTTTTTGCTAACATCACATCAATATTGATGATAATTGCCATTGTTATTCACCTCAGACCGTTAAATCATTTTCTGATTTGATAGTAATTGCTTCTTGTAAAAGTTTTTGGAGAACAGCTGCAAAGACCGCGATAACCATCGAAGCAAAAGGAACAGCCAATCCGGCAAAGATAACTCCTGGTGCGTCGTCTGCTTTTGCAAAAACATAGAAGAGCGGCCAAACTAGCACATGCAAAATACTGATTATGATGGCACAGTATTTGATTTTCTTTAAAGCTTTTACAGATAAATCGGAGAAAGCTTTATTTTTGTCAATATAGCGTAAAAGTTTAAAAGCCTGATACAAAGCAAAGTAAAAAGGAATTGCCGATGCATCAAAAACGATGAAAATGAGATATTTTATAAAAGCAAATGATGGAACCAATTTTACTGCAAGTTTTGCCATCTCAGGCACCAAAAAGATGCACAGAGCAAGAACAGGAATTCCTAAAAGAATAACAGCTATTTTTAAAAACAACGTTGTCACTTTTTCCATAAAAAGCACCTCACATATATATTCTGATTTTGATTTTAAACTTTAATTTATCGATTTACAATAAATTTTTATTAAATTAAGCGATATTTTTATTGTATATTTAGTTTTAAACAAAATTAAAAAGCATTCCTCATTCAGAGAAATGCTCCTAAACCTTCAACCATTACATGTATAATTTGGAGCCATACTTCTCTTCTGCTGCTGATCAGCAAAACGTAAACGGAATTTCCTTTTTTATTTAATTGTCTAAATATTTGACAGAATATATAATTAAAAAATATCCACAACAATACAATTTTGAGGTAAAACAATGTTTATTCCAGTACATTTTCCTGTTTCCACATTTTTCAGCTTCCTTCTTTTTACATTTTTAGCCATTTTCGCTTTTCGATTTAGGCAAAGAGTAGGTGGAATGTATCTATTAATCACACTTTGTTTGTCTGCAATACTATCTATTTCCAGTGTATTTGAATTAATGTCAGTAAGCATTCAAGATAAGATTTTTTGGCGAAATGTTGAACAGATTCCTTTACTTACATCATCCCTCGTTTTATATGGTGCTGTACTGGAGTTAATTGGCAGGGACAAAGCAAAAGTGAAAGTACATGTAGCTATATTAAGTATTCCCCTATGTATATATCTAATGTTAATTTTTACGGATCCTTTACATCATTTAATGAGAGCCCATATATCTTTGTCTTCATTCGGGGAGCTTAAACGTCTTAATATTGTGTCTACCCGATTAAGTATGTGTTTTATTTTATACTCAAGAATTATTGCAGTAATACTGGCTATTACACTAATACGAAACCTAAAAAAAGTCTCAGCTTATAATCGAAAACAATTTTATATGATTTTCTTGGCTACCATTATTCCTTTCATTTTGACTCTACTTAAACAATTTGCAGGACTTAATATAAGTTCCTCTGCTTCCTCAATACCGGCAGGAATCCTAATTTTTTATAGTATTGTTCAACACAAACTTTTAATTAATTCCCCGATAGCCAAGGAAAGAATTATTGAGAATTTATCGGAAGCGATCATAGTCTTAAACCAGGATGAAATGATCATTGAGTTAAATCCTGCGGCAGACAAAATGATAAATAGTCTTATTTCTGAAGGCCAGGGTACTTTGATCGGAAAAGACATCAAAACAATTCTAAAAAATGATAAAGAATTAATAGATTCCATTACAGGAGAATCTTCTGGCAAAAGAGAAATAGAATTAAGTAAAAGACATTACAGTTTAAAAATCATACCTGTTCAAATATCTAAAGGAGAATTATATAAGATATTAATATTTACTGACTTAACTGATCATATTTCATATGAAAAACAGTTATACGAACGTGCAACAACAGATTACCTTACTAAAGTCTATAACCGGCAATATTTAACTGAAATCGCTCATCAAAAAATCACTGAATTAGAAGGAACTGATGGGAGTGTTTCTCTCATTATATTAGATATTGACCATTTCAAGGTTATTAACGATACCTACGGCCATCAAAGCGGGGATAGAGTATTGGAGAAAATAGGACAAATATTGACTAATTTGATGAGTGCAAACGGGATAGTCTGCCGAATAGGCGGAGAAGAATTTGCAATTTTATTGCCTGATTCTTCAGAGAAACATGCCTATCAGATTGCTGAAAAAATCAGAAACTATATATCCCATTCCAAAATAAACATTAATGACGATCATTCGGTTTCTCTAACAGTAAGTATCGGGTTAAAAAGCATATCAGATTCAAAAATCACTTTTAAAGAACTATATGCAGAAGCAGATAAGGCTCTTTACCTATCCAAAGAAAATGGCAGAAACCAAACAAACATTGCTTAACAAGGGTTTAACGCTATGTAGATCAAACCGCTTCTGTTGGGAATGATAGAAACATAATCGATAGTTGAGTCTATCAAAAGTCAAATCGTTTTTAGGTTAATCTTTATTCATAGAAAAGGGAGAGTGTATGAATAAAATTGTATTACTGGTTATATATTGGTTTATTCTAATTTTTTCCTTTTCGGCAAAAGTATCAGACCGTCTTATATTATGGGTAAATCCAGATATAGTTTCAACATCGGATGAAAGAATATTTTATACTTTCATCCCTGTTTCATTAAATTTTATAGTCTTATTTTCACTTAGAAAAAAGGCAATTAAGACCCTTTCTATTAGAATAATGTTTACCATAAATGCACTTTTCTTTCTTTATTATTTTTACTGCCAATTTATTTGGGATGCAGGAGAGTGGCAGTTGTTTCAGGACTCACTTGTTTAAAAAACGAGGAAACTCAAACCAAATAGTTACCCCTTTTCGATCATTAAACAAAACTCTTAACCTTTAGAGAGATTACTAAAAATGTCGTTTGAATAAAGGCTGATTTCCGCTTCAGGATGCTCGCTCCAATCAACCTCATTAAATAATGAGGCACCATTTGTCTGTCATTCTTCCAGAGTCCTCTATTTTAAATAATGGCTCTGTTAAAGGTAAAGGTTGATTTTTGATACCTTTCCGAATTCTTGATATAATCAATACAAGAACATATATTCTGGCGTTATCAAGGTGAGCAAAGCGTTTAGCAACTTGTTAAAGTATATCGACAAATTACCACCTACAAAAAAAAGCACAAGTTTACCGTTCGGTTTGGAAAATATAATGGTCGGCAACGGTATCGCTGTAAGTGTTGTAACAAGAATTTTACTGACACAACCAATACCCTGTTGTACCGCACTCGGAAGGGTAATAAATGGATTGCCATTGCTGAATGTATGTTCAAAGGACATTCATTGCGAAAATTGGGTGAAATCGTAGGGGTAACTTGTGTTTCGCTTTTAGAGACACAAACTGTTAAACACCTTAAAACAAACCGAACTAACAAAAATTAGTAATGAAGGAATATCGAAAAAACGAACGAATGTTTTATAATATATTAAAATCATAGAAATGTTGAATATGGAGGTATTGTATATGTATGTAACGATTGCAGATTTTATTAGAGAATGGAATAGTGAGGCAGCGCTAACTCAAAAGGTTTTGGAAGGTTTAACCGATGATTCCTTGAAACAAAAGGTTTACCCAGAAGGACGGACTTTGGGAAGAATAGTCTGGCATTTCACAACAAATATTCCAGAATATTTAGCTCATTTTGGATTGAGAGTGGATGAAGCGGAAAATAAAGGGGATATTCCAGCCTCAGCAAAAGAAATTGCTGAAACCTTTAACCATATAAGTTCTTCTGCAATCAAAGTCATTGAAGAACAATGGACAGATGAATCTTTGAAGGAAGTGCAAACTGCATTTGGCAGAGAAGAAACAAATGCTCAAATTTTATTAGGACTAATTAAGCACATTGTTCATCATCGTGGACAAGTTACAATTCTTATGCGTCAAGCAGGACTAAAACCTTATGGGGTTTATGGACCGCCAAAAGAAGATTGGATTCACTTAGGTGTAGAAAATCCACCACTTTAATATATTATTACGAACAAGTTTGTTAGTAAAGGAATGGGAAACCCGTTAGATATAGGGTTTCCCTTAATTTTGACCGATTATCAGCATTGTAGTTTAACAGAGCCTAAATAATACATCTGCCTGGATTCCATCAGCTCGATATCTCGCACAAGTATATCCCCCTTCATACATACCTATTTAACTTGTGCCTTCTGTTTTATTAACTGAGTTTTTGCGTTTTAGCATCAAGGAGATTGTTTTCTTTTTCTCCAAACGCAGAAAAAAAATAAAATAAACCAGGCGCTGCAATTAGGGTTCCAACAATTAAATAGATTTCTCTGCTGCTGAAATGGATAAATTGTGATGAGGCGAAAAGGATTCCTAGTGGTGTGGTCATTCTAAAAAACAAGAATCTGACCGCACTTAATTGTGATAAGCGCTCCCTGGGTGCTTCTTTTTGAAAAATTGCTGCACTATGTGCATTGAAGAGAGGAAACAGCGTCCCGCCAAATAATTCACATAACCAGGCAAACGGAGTTAGATGTACAAAAAAGAGCAGTATAAATGATACACCTCCACCAGCTAACCCCAAATACATAATTTGATTATTCCGTGGCACCTTACGGAGTAATAACGTACCTAATGCATAACCAACAGAAAAGCAGCCTGAAAAGATAGCATATTCCCATGCCCCTCCCTTTAGTTCGCCTCTGATAAATGGAACACTTAATACCATCGATGCCCCGACAGCAAATTGAACGGAAGAGGATAAGAAAGTAAGTCGTACCAGTTTTGGTTTCTGAAAAAAGATTTTATAACCGACCTTCATTTCTGCCCACCAAAATTTTTTAGTCCAAGCTGGAACTCGTTGATTCCGCTTTATTTGAATACGGGATAATGATAAAAAGCTTATAAAGAACATCATGGCAGAAATCAAATGGATGTATTGCATAGGCAGAATAATTAAAAGCAGAGAAGTGATTCCCGGTGCAATAAAGCCCATCAGTCTTAGTGTACCATCAAGCAATCCATTTGCTGCGGCAAGCTCGTCTTCTTTGCAAATATCAGGCAGCAAAGAGAATGCTAAGCTGGCATAGATAGGCTGCAATAACCCCAATATGCCTTGTAATAAGACAAGTCCTGTGATTGCCACTGTATTTGAGCAAGCCCAATAGCCTAAAATCGGGAGCGTATAAGAAATCGAACGGATTAACTGGATGTTTTTTAGCATTTTTCCTTTTTCAACATGGTTAAGAAATGGGGAGCTGACCATCTGAAGCAGTAAAGAAGGGATATAGTACACGAGCCAGAGTATTCCCATCCATTCTTTAGAACCGGTAATTTCATATAATACAAGGCCGTTAATAATTGCTCCTGCAGCACCGCCAAATTCCGAAACTATTTCTCCAGCCCATAACGCTTTAAAAGCCCTGGAGGATTTTTTCATATTTGACCTCCAAGATATTCTGTCAGCAGTCCTGAAAAAGTTTGGATTTGATTAATATCCGCATAATATATTCCTTTTTCTGCTTTAATAAATTTTGCTGCCTTCAACAATGACAATTGATGATGCAGTGTCGTTTTTGACATGTTGAATTGGCTGCTTAAATCTTGGAGTGATAGCGGACCCTTTACCAATTGATAGAGCAATTTCAAGCGGAGATCATCGCCTAACGCCTTATGACCCTTAATTAAATGACTTGAAGGGACACCAGCGTCCAGGAGGTATTTATCGTTTATTGGGTAAAAGAAAATCTTTGTTTCTGGTGATCTGAGTGTCAATACCCAAGGACGGTATGAGACATGAGGAACCAATTTCACATTCCAAACGGATGGTTCTGGAGTATATATAATTCCATTTGTAATTTGTTCAATCTGTTGGATAGGATTATCCACTTTTAAGGAACTGTATTGTTTTTGCTCAAACTCAAGAGCTTGTATCCATTTTTTCCACTCCTCAAATTGACTTACCCACTGGTGCCAGCCATTCACGACCTCTATTAGCAAATCACAGGTTTCTTCAAATGAATATTTTCCGAGAAAGCGTATGTATTCTCCTAGATATTCATGATCTTTAAAAATAACCGCATATTTTTCAAAAGCTTCAGGATCATGAAAATCCCTCAAGGTTTCCCTTCTCAGTGGTTCACTCTCCCGGTTCTTATAAGGCAACAGTATTTTGTAGAATTTAGATGCCGTCATGTCAGCGAGACTGTGCGAAAAATCTTGAATAGCGGGTGAAGAAAATTCATCTTGAAGCATAATAAGTGCGTACCAGAAATTTGTCATTTCTATCGTTTTTAAATGTCCCCTTAAGACTTCTGACATTTTAGCTTCCTCTAAAACCCACTGTTCATCTAAATCAAATGTATGTCTAAGTTTTTCATGAGTAAAACCTGAAATCCCAAGTATAGTTTCCCATACGGAAGAAAATTCAACTGATAGATTTACTTTTTCGGCAGCATCCGACATCTGGTAAAGCTGTTTCAATACGATTCCTCCAAAATTTCGATTTACTAAATTCTAATATATACGAATCCATAATTCAATATATTTTGAATTATTAGTTATATTTTGTTTTGTTCATAGCTTTCTTTTATAGATGCAAAAAAAGGAGTGTCTCTAAATGGAACCAGAGACACTCCTTTCACTTTACTCTACTTTTATTTACCGCTGATTGGCAGCGGTGCATGTGGTGCTATCAGTTTTTGTTCACGCATTTCTTCCCAGAATGCTGCCGGGATTACAGTGTTCAATGCCTCTTTATCTTCTGTGATCCGCTCAGGACGGCTAGCTCCAGGAATGACAGCAGCAACTGCTGGATTAGCCAATGAAAATTGTAAAGCAGCAGCCTTAATGCTGATTTGGTGACGATCTGCAATGTTCTTGATTTTCTCAACTTTGGCCATGATTTCCGGTGATGCTTTTTGATATTCAAAGGTTGTACCTCCAGCAAGTACACCTGAACTGTATGGACCGCCGACAACAATATCCATATTGTGTTTTACTGCATCAGGCATTACCCGCTGCAGGGCACGTTCATGGTCTAATAATGTGTAACGCCCAGCCAGCAAGGATACATCTGGCTTTGCTTCTTCCAAGTCCAGCATTAGTTCAATCGATTCTGCCCGGTTTACCCCGAGTCCCCAGCCCTTAATTACTCCTTCTTCACGTAAACGTGTAAGCGCACGGAATGCACCTGTCCGGGCAATTTCAAATTGAGAAATCCATTCATCACCATAGAAATCCTGTGCTACATCATGAATATAAACAAAGTCCAGATAATCTGTTTTTAAACGTTTCAAACTATCCTCGATAGAGCGAAGGGTTGCATCCGCGCTATAGTCATTGATGATTTTATTCTTACGGCCGAATTCAAAGAGTCCCCCTTTTTCTCCCAAATCACGTCCAGATGGCTCTTCCAATTCATCGGAAATAATCCGGCCCACTTTTGTACTTAAAATGTAATCATCACGTTTTTTTTTCGACAGTGCTTCACCAAGACGAATCTCTGCCAATCCAGATCCATAAAGCGGAGCTGTGTCAAAGTAACGGATGCCGCTTTCCCAAGCAGCTTCCACTGTTGCGATTGCTTCTTCGTCTGGAATATCACGATACATATTTCCTAGTGGTGCAGAACCAAAACCAAGTTTACCCTTTAAAATGTTTTTCATTTGCATATTTATTACTCCTTTTTATATTAGGTTAGAGTGCTTTTATGATGGAGAACAATATCTCTTTATTTAAACAAAAGTTTATTATTAAGTATGATTCATTTCTTTAAAAACGTTACATTGTACTCACCTCCTTTATTTGCCTGAAAAATGATAAAAGAAGTGGATTTTATATGAAGTCATAATGACGATTCAATGCCATAAAAAAAGGCTCTTTCCTTCAAGATTGTTGTTTTAATATGTTCTGTGAAGCAATCCCTTTGTTAAACCGGGTTGATTGGAGTGTAAGGTGCGGGACTCCTGCAAAGCGAGCATCCTGGAGCGGAAATCAATCCCTTGTTCCATAGAAGCAAAGTTTACGAAAACAGCCTAAAAAAAGACTTTGATTACTTCTATTGTATTTACCATTACAGGTGTTAATAAACATAAATCGTCATTTCGTATAATAACGATATGTTATTATAAAAAAAAGAAATCATGCATGCAAGGAACTTATGAATTACAGAATAACATTGAACATGCTCTATGCGTCATTAGCTCTTATATTTCATGTTCAATGATTTCTTTAAGCTGGTTAAAAGCATCTTCATTCCTTTTATAATACGTCCACTTTCCGTGACGTGCTGTTGTCACAAGTCCGGCACGATACAGAATGGAAAGATGCTGAGAAGCCGTTGATTGTGTAACATTCAATTTTTCATGGAACTGTGTCACACACACCCCTGCTTCTTGAAAATCCCTCATTTCTTGTGAAGAAAAATGCTTCTCCGGCTCTTTTAACCATTCTAAAATCTGCAGTCTTGTTTCATTTGATAATGCTTTGAAAATGTCAATTGGTTTCATGGTTTTTATTATTTTTAAAGGCTCTTTTCTTAAATATTGTTGTTTTTTAATGGATCACGCAGTTAAACCGGGTGGCTTGGAGCATAAGGTGTGAGACTCGAAGACAAAATTGATTATAAACCTATACACTCAAAAGAAAAGTACGCACTTTAAAGTAATATAGGCACCAAAAAGTAATCATGATGGCTGATTGAACAACCCTATGTTTCTCGAATAACTTCAGCTTAACTTGTGAACCAGGTACTAGTGATTGTTAAGTATATTAATGAATGTAAAGATTTAAGATATTGCAGCTTAATTCCTTTAATTAATGGTATACTCATGGCAAAATAATTCCTCGGTTTTGAATCAACCTTTGAAGAGGACATATGAACCCAAATACTAGTAAAGGACGAAAACTGTGAAAAGGAAAAATGAGAATAAAGGTCTTAAGTCACTATTAGAAATTCTTTTGGTTTCAGGCAGGCTTGGTTTAACATCTTTCGGGGGACCAATTGCACACCTTGGCTACTTTCATAATGAATATGTACAAAGAAGAAAGTGGATGGATGAGAAAAGTTATGCTGATTTAGTGGCTCTATGCCAGTTCTTGCCTGGTCCAGCCAGCAGCCAAGTTGGTATTGGAATCGGAGTTATACGGGCAGGAATTTTGGGGGGATTAGTTTCTTTTATTGGATTCACACTCCCCTCTGCTGCAGCACTGATTCTTTTCGCAATCATACTCCGCGGGCTGAATGTGGGGGATGCAGGCTGGATACATGGTTTAAAAATTGTAGCCGTGGCAGTTGTTGCACATGCCATATTGGGAATGGCGAAAAACCTGACTCCTGATCTAAAAAGAAAAACGATTGCTTTATTTGCATTAGTTGGAACGCTGATCGTGCAAACAGCATTGACTCAAGTCTGCGTTATAATCATTTCTGCATGGATTGGCTTTCTTCTTTATAAAAACCATACTGATAGCAATGATAAAAAAATCCAGTTTCCGATATCTAAAAGATTCGCAGTTATTTGTTTAATTCTGTTTTTTGGTTTACTGTTTCTTTTACCAATATTGAGAGATGTAACCTCTTTAAAGTGGATTGCGATGTTTGATAGTTTTTATCGTTCGGGTTCCTTAGTTTTTGGCGGCGGACATGTCGTTTTACCATTACTTCAAAATGAATTGGTCCCTTCTGGATGGCTAAGCAAGGATGAATTTTTAGCAGGATACGGTGCTGCACAAGCCGTTCCTGGCCCGTTATTTACATTTGCTGCCTACCTTGGAGCAGTTATGGGCGGGTGGCGGGGCGGAATCCTCGCAACAATTGCCATTTTCCTGCCGGCATTTTTGCTCATACTTGGTTCATTGCCATTTTGGGATTCATTGCGCCGCAATCCGAAAATAAAAGGAGCGTTAATGGGAGTAAATGCTGCAGTTGTCGGGATTTTAATTGCAGCATTTTACCAGCCAATATGGCTTAGTTCAATACTTGCTCCAATCGATTTTGCTTTTGCAGCTATCCTTTTCAGCATGCTGGTATATTGGAAACTGCCGCCATGGGTCATCGTTGTGACTGGGGCAGTTGGAGGGGCCCTTATGGCACTGATCTTATAGACATTCTTCAAAAAAGCAAACTGGAAAATTCCAGTTTGCTATTTCTTTTTATTATCAATTAAATTATCAAGTTATTACTTTTGAAAAAGAGATTTAAGCCAAGAGGAAAACACCAATTGGGATTCAGCTTCAATCGGTACTGGATTTTTAGTTCGCTATCTTAATTTTTGTCGTCTCATCCATTGGGTGGCTACCCATTTTTCACCTTGTATAACAGGAGCTCCTCCATGAAGGGTCAGTTCGTTTAGTGTTTGATCATTGTAGAAATACTCGAAATAGACGGCCAGTCCCTTTTGAGGTGTTACAGAAAAGTTCAAGTTAGGGAAAAATGTTTCCCCGCCTTCTTCCACGTCATTTAAGTAGATTATAAGTGTACTAATCCTGTTATTTTGAGCGGCTTTGCTAGTGGAGGAAAAAAAATCGTAATGGGGTTTATATTCTTGCCCAGGCTTATAGTTCAGGATTTGAATGCCGTCGCTATTTTCATTGGGAATACCCATGATAGATGTTATTCTCTTTTCAACCTTATCAATGATATCGCTTTCATTCTTTTCAAAAAACATACCGCTGCTTGTCCGTATTTCATTTATGCTGCTATCAGCACCTATTTTTGAGCGCTGAATCCTGGCTTTAGATAACTGGATGAGTTCATCGCATTCTTCGTAACTCAGGACATTTCCCAAAACGACAACCAATGGTTCCTCAAATCTGGCAAGGATGCGGATTTCTCTGTCTTCCGTTTGAATTCTGTTTCCCGTATGGCCAAAAATGGTCTGCTCTTTCGTATTAGTATCCGTTGTCACTTTAACAGCTCCTAGTTTCTAAAGGTTAATTGTGGACATTATACCATATATAATATAAAAATAGAGTTCTACAATTCTCAACTTCACTAAATCTCTCTACTCTCTCTGTTTCAACAAAAACATTAATTTACTTCCTCATTTCCTTCTATAACCCTTTTAGGCTGACATGCTTACCTGTATGGCTGACAATCACATGGTCAAGTACATCAATACCGAAAATCCACCATGCTGCTGCAAGTCTTTTCGTGACCTCTATATTTTCTTTGCTTGGTGTGGAGGCTGCGTTGGTTAGCAATTGAATGTAGTTATATCCCTTATATGATAAGAACAAACACTCCGTATTTGGCAAATAAATAATACTGTTTACCCCATTATGTCTTTTGAATGAAAAAAGCTGAAAATATGCATCATAAGAATAAAAACTTGCATATTTTCAGCTTATGGATAATTTGGGATAATTGACAAACCTATACTCTCAGCGTTACGATTCATAAAAAAGTTCAGGAGGTCCATCTGGTGCTTTCACTGGCTTCATTGAATTGGTTGATGACCTTGTAAAAAAGTTTGAATTATACAAACTTGCGGATCAATTAAGCCTTCACTTAGAAGGTTTTCTTCAAATTGTCGATGCTGTTCAATTAATTTGGTTTGCAACATTTTAACAAGGTGATATAGATTTAACAGCCATTGGTCATAAATTTGCAGAAGCAAGTGTACTTGAACCAGAAGAAGTAGCAGCTGAATGATTTATTGATAAACAGTTAAATTGGAGGTGAAAAAATGGCTCAATACCTGCATCACGCAGAAGAACATTTTTCTGGTTCTGACTTCATTCGAGATGTTGTCATTGGTATGTCAGACGGATTAACCGTACCCTTTGCATTAGCTGCTGGTTTGTCTGGTGCTGTTGATACAACAACATTAATTCTCACTGCCGGAGGAGCTGAAATTGCAGCAGGGTCAATTGCAATGGGACTTGGCGGATATTTGGCAGGAAAAACAGATGCGGAACATTACGAAACTGAACTTGCCCGTGAACGGCGCGAAGTAATAGAACTACCAGAGTGTGAAGAAGAAGAAGTATCTGATATTTTCAAGGAATATGGGCTTGAAGAAGACCAAATCAAATCGATTATTGAAACCATGAAAAAGAACCCTGAAAAATGGGTGGATTTTATGATGAAATTTGAATTGGGTCTAGAAAAGCCGGAGCCGACAAGAGCGAGAAACAGTGCAATTACCATTGCTATTTCTTATATTGTCGGAGGATCGATCCCCTTATTTCCATATTTTATCTTTCATAAACCTGCAACAGCATTAATTGTTTCTGTAATTGCAACACTTATTGCATTACTGATTTTTGGATATGTAAAAGGAAGGTTTACAGGTACTTCTCCGGTAAAGAGTGCTTTTCAAACAATGATTACTGGAGGACTTGCTGCAGCAGTTGCATTCGGTCTAGCAAGAATTCTCACCTGACCGCCTGATTTTTGTAAGTGGTAAACGATAAAACATGCATCCCTGCCTAATGGTGGGGGTCATTTTGTCTGGATGTAATGGATACTTGCAAAGAAGATGTATAACCTGGAAAATTACCCTATCTTACATTAAAAATGCATATAAACTCCTTCCCGAACTAAATGAGCTCTAATATACAAACTCTTGATAGAAAGGAGAAATTTTCATCTGGAATACTTCATTATCATTTCCGAAAATTGTAAACAGTAGCACTACTTCTTTAACAAACGCACCAATAGATAAAGCACATTTTTTGGATTCAGTTATGTATTAAAATATAATCTCTGTGCTAGGAATAACATTTGCAAACCAGCGTAATACAGAATTATGATGGTTAATAATTTGTTGGGCAGTAATTTCATCGGAACTCCATGTACTATGTGCATCAGAAGCTAAAGTGACTTGATATCCAGCACTTAACGCCCTCCTGCATGTTGTATCGACGCACGCCTCTGTTTGAATGCCCGTTATAATTAAATGCTCAATACCCCGTGTTTTCAATTCATTCTCTAAAGCGGTTTTAAAAAACGCATCTGGCGTTGTTTTTTGTATAATAACATCTTGGTTCCGTGGAGAAATATTGGGGTGAATTTCCCATCCCTTTGTTCCATATTCCAGAGGATGTCCAACAGGCCCATTATGCTGGATATAAAAAATAAAAGCTTTTGCCAAACGCGCTTGATTTATTAAACGGTCAATATTTTCAAGCAGGCTAACACTCTTATATACTTCGTTACCTACATTGAACATTCCATTTTGTACATCAATAATTAATAATGCTTGCTTCATTATTATCTTCCCCTTAATCAAACGCCAATGCAGGTTTTAGATAACAGCCTGAATTGTTAGACCATCAAAATTCATTTTTTTCGCTTTCGCTTGATCAAATGATTACCAGTGTTTCATGATGACCTGAGTTTTGACAGTATGTTTTGTGCCTTGTGCTGATCTTCTTTTTTGACATAGAAATCATATATGGCTGTAGTGCGTGTGTCATTTATATACTGCTCTCCACTGGCCGGCCGATTGCCTGAATTGCTTTTAACCTTGTAGCGCAGGCCTTCGCTTTGAAAACTCTGAGCAGTTTTGAAGTATTGCTCATCGCCTACTGCTGTATAAACGAGTACCTTGTTAAATAAAAAATCGAACATCCCCACACTCACACTTCCCTCTGAAAATAGTCAGCCAAAAAATGGTGTACATATACTATTCTTTTTCCGCAATAAGAATTCCTTTTTTTAACAAATTATTTCTAATCTCTGTAACCTATTCAGCCCTTTCCTTCAGCCTCTTCCATTTTGCCTTCATGAACTTTTTGTGACAAATTTCACATATTATTGTATTACAAAAATGGTAGGCATATTATAAATATGATATCAATTTAAAACATTACGGAGATGATAAAGTATGACTGGACTTGCTTTGGTTTTGACCATTCTCTTTGGACTATTAAAAATATTGATTTCCTGTCTTCCTTCCGATTCAGTGAAATGGATTATAGGCAAGTATGAAATGCATGCAAAGCTTAATGCTGAAAATACTGTCGTGACCTATGAAGATAAACGCATTGAAGGCGAAGAGGCAAATCAAATCATAGATACTTTTAACAACGGTATATTTTTAGAACAATATTATATATTTCCTGGAAATGAACAAATGTTTTTGCATCCGGAAAACGGCGTAACTCCATTAGTCATTGACACAAAAAAAGGCAAAAAAGATGTAAAGCTGTTTTTGTTCAGCTACAGTGACCATGTAGATGTAGTCAAACAGTATAAAAAGAAAACAATTTCCTATAGCCTGCGTTCCGCTAAGCTCCAAGAACGCTCTATGCCATTAACAGCGGAAATCGTTTGATGGATATATGAAAGGCCGTCTTTTTTGATTAAAATATCACAAGAAATAGCAGCTGAATAAATCAGCTGCTATTTTTAGTTTTCGAATGTATAAATCTTTGCTTAATTCATTACATCTTTTAACTGTCTATTTTGTTTCCTCAAGCTCAACCAAACCACACCTAGAACGATAAATAAAGAAAAGAATAAAATTGGCAACTGGTAAAAAGACCAAATACTAGGTCCATAATATTTTAATTGATGATACTTTTCAATCGTCTTTTCATAAGATTTTTTGTATTCATATTGAACAATCCATTTTCCATTTGCCTCGATGACAGTTCCTAAATCATACTCGTTCGGCACAATTTGTTCTTTATCTTCAACAACATCACCATTTCCAATTACAATAGCCGCTTTTGAATATTCGATTGGGAAATGTGTGTCAGGTCCTTTTTTCACTTCTTCATTATCTTTTAACCAACTTCCTAATTCAGAGGCAGGAAAAACAGCTACTAAATTCAGTTTATCTTGGTACTTTTTAAAAACACCCAGTACTTGTTCTTTTTCTTTTTCCGTCACTTTATTTGAAGTATCCAATACATCAAATACATCATTCATGATAGTATCTTTTTCTTGTTCAGCCACTTTAATGTTATTTATATCTTCGTTATGTTGCTTTACTTCTGAGAATGAAGTAAAGAGAAAGAAAATACCCAACAATAAAAATATAAGTGCAAATGATAAAACATAATTAGTAAATTTCTTTTGGACTTTGAAAAACTCGGATAATCCTTTTACAATTTGGTTTTTACCTCCGAAGTTTTCAATTGCTATACGGATTGCTTCTTCTTCAGTTTTTCCTTTGTTTGTTAAGTCTTCAACAGCTTCTAATAAATGTGAACGCATTTCTTGTTTTAAATCTTCAATATCCCGCTTATCACCAGCAACATCTTTATAAATAGAATTTACATATTTATCTATCTGTTTCAAGGCTATTCTCCCCCTTCGATGAATGTATCTATAATTTTTTTAACAAATTTCCATTCCTTTCGCTTTTCTTTAAAGCCTTCTTCCCCTAATGGTGTAAGTTTATAATATTTTCTTCTTCCTCCTGGTCCTTGTTCATCGCCCCAGTAAGAAGAAATCCATTTGTTATTTTCTAATCGCTTTAATGACAAATACAGTGTACCTTCTTTAAGTTCAAACTGTTCCTCACTTTTTTCACGAACTAATTTTGCTAATTCATATCCGTACATATCCCTGTTATGTAATAACGATAAAATTAATGTATCAATATGACCTTTTAAAACCTCTCTATTAATCTCCAAACTTTTCCACCTCCTTATTTATTTATAAAATATATTACCTAATAATGCAAGGTATTCTTAAAATAGTTATAAAAAAATCATCCTTCTTTTAGGATGATTTTTTCCAATGTAAAACTTTGCTGAAATGTTTCCCTGACAATCTATTCGTTAAATTTCTGCTTACATTTATCCTCTCGCATGATATGATGC